>JBLHNZ010000328.1:0-4935 GCA_047623245.1 Oceanicoccus sp.
ACCAAATTAGACGTCAACAGACCTTCCGTTTTCAAAAAAACGTGTCAGTTCATTGGTTTATACCTATCGGCGCAACAACTACATGAAGATTAGCACTGTGATGACCGTGCTTTTGTTGGTCACCCCTCGCGTGCTTCCACGGCACAATGATGGTGATGATACCCATGAGAATGATCGTTAAACCTGCATAGACACGAACGCGTTTATCGCGCAACCGAGATAACAAATTTTGACTCAAAAAACCTACCGACAACATTGCAGGCAAGGTTCCAACTCCGAATGCAATCATAAATAATGCTGACTGCTGCCACTGCGCTGTCGCCAGCGCCCAACTCAGGGTCGAATAGACCAGTCCACAAGGTAGAAGCCCCCACAACGACCCCAATTGCAAAGCTTGACGATGTGTTTTTACCGGAATCAAAAACTTTGACAACGGTTGAATTCTCTTCCACAACCTTGCGCCAATTTTTTCCAGCTGTGTCAATCCCATCCACCATTGATTAATATAGAGTCCCATCGCAATTAGCAGCGCTCCCGCAAGAGCACGAAGTAATAAACCAGCCTGCGGGAGTGACGAGACAATCTGTTCACCAAAAAAACCAGCTACACCGCCAATAGCACCGTAGGTCAGAATGCGCCCCGCGTTATAGCTAAGCAAATACGCCCGATTTGATTCGGAACCACCAATCCCTAATGCCACTGTTAACCCACCGCACATTCCCAAGCAATGACTACTCCCGAGAAAACCAATGATGAACGCACCCAAAATAGTCATTTCAGTCACTACAATCATCCTCCGACTTGACCGACGTTTTTGTCAGAACAGTCTCATCGTCAAACAAAATACTTTGCCCCGCGGCGTCTAGATCATCGTACTGGTTGTTATCGACAGCCCAGAAAAAAGCCCGTATTGCTATAGCCGTAAACACCAGAGCGACAGGAATCAGAATAAAGATACTATTCATAACATTTCGCCCTGCACAACGAGAGGTGTCTCGGTCTGTACCTGTTCGTATTTTTTAAAACCTTGTAAGCGAAGCGAGTTTAGTATTACCACTAAGGAGCTCAACGACATTCCGACCGCTGCGACATACGGTGGAATGAGTCCCATTACCGCCAACGGAATGACTATCAAGTTATAGCCAAATGCCCACGCAATATTTTGTTTGATAACTTTCCTAGTATTTTCGGCAAGATCTATCAATACAGCCACCGTGGTCAGATTCCCCGATAGCAAGATACAATCTGCATGGGTCTTAGCTAGACACGAGGCATTCGACATTGCGATAGAAATATCGGCTTCTGCCAACACCGGAATATCATTTATACCATCACCCAGTATCATTACATTTGCACCCTCGGATCGGAGCGCGCGACAATATTCTAATTTGTCTTGCGGAGAGGCACCGGCAATACAGTTGTCCATTCCCAACCCACCACTTAACAATTGCGCCTCTCCAGAACTATCACCACTTACTAAATGTGTTTTATAATTTCGACTTTGTAATATCGATACAAGTTCTTGCGCACCATCCCGGAGCGAATCTTGTATTTGAAACCAACAGAAAGGCCCTCCTTTATCAGTCATTAATATCCACTGACCCTGCCCCGGCGCTGCAACCGAGGTAGCAACACCACCGGACAAACCCGTGGCATAATCAACACTACCAATACGATAGAGATGTCCGTTGACTCTACCCTCTAAACCTTCACCAGTGCTAATTTTTACGTCGTGAACATCAGTGGTTACTCCGTTAGGAGATGGAAATACACTAGCGATAGGGTGGTTGGAAAAACTCTCAAGAGCCGACGCTATTTCGATACAACGATCCGCTGTCACCTGGCCGATAGGTTTTATTGTCAAAAGTGATAATTCGCCTCTGGTGAGCGTACCCGTTTTGTCAAAAACCACGTCGGTGATCGTTTTCATTTTCTCCCATACCTGGGGTTCGGTTACCAACACGCCATTTGTACGAAGACGATTACCAGCGGCGGTTAACGCTGCTGGTGTCGCGAGTGATAACGCGCAAGGGCAACTTACTACCAGTACAGATAACATGATCCAAAATGCACGCGAAGCATGTTCGCCACTGTCGATAAATGTCCAGTAAAAGTAAGTCATTAGCGACAATGCCAAAACTGCGGTGATGAAGAAACCTGCAAATTGGTCGGCGATTTGGGCGATCCGAGGTTTTCTCGAATGAGAATCTGATATCAATCTGTTGACCGATTCAATTTTTAAGTTCGTACCTGTCGCACTAACGTTAATGGTAAGAGAACCATCTCCGTTGACTGTTCCAGCGATAACGGAATCTCCAGCAACTCTGTACTTAGGCATAAACTCACCAGTAAGCTGGGCTTCATTGATACTACTTTCCCCACTAATGATTATTCCATCAGCAGGTATAACCTGACCTGATTTAACTAACAATCGGTCACCGATCTTTATTTTATAGAGCGGTATAATTTGCTGCTTAACACGTTCCTGTGTTCCAGAATCATCACATTCAGGGGTAAGCCGAATTGCGGTACTGGGTAACAAACTATTAAGATTACTGCTCATTCGACCACTATAATGCCTAGCCCGCAATTCCAAATATCGTCCCGCTAGGAGCAAAAAAGTAAACATCGTAACAGAGTCAAAATAGACATCACCGTGTCCACTTATCGTCGCTCGACAACTTGCTGAAAATGCTAAAGCAATCGCGATCGCGACAGGTAAATCCATCCCCGGTTTTTTCAGAACGACTCCACGCCAAGCACCAATAAAGAAAGGCTGAGCTGAGTAAAGAACAACGGGAAGCGTTACCAAAAGGCTAATCCACCGAATAAAATCTCGATATTCAGTTTCGATACCTTGGAGCGCGCCAGCATGTAAAGCGATAGCAAACATCCCAACCTGCATCATGACGATTCCTGCCACTCCCAAGCGGCGCAGTGCCAAGTGATTTTCACGTATTCTTGAATCTAGGAGAACATCTGCGCTGAAAGGTTCCGCCGCATATCCAAGACGGCTGATAGCTGCAACGACGGCACTCAGTGTTAACTTTTCAGGCTGCCATTTAATACTAGCCTTTTGTTCAGTAAAATTAACGTTAACTCTATCAATACCCGGTAAGTCGTTTACGTATTTTTCTAGCAACCAAACACAAGCCGTACAATGCATGCCTTCAATAAGTAGATCGCAAGACGCATAAGCGCTTCCTTCGGCCTCACGAGAAACAAAGCGCTCTTGAAATTCCGTTTCATCAAAAAGCGAAAAAGTATCGTCGACGACGTTTTGCTTAGCAGCTCGCTTGGATTGAGTTTGAAACTGATAAAAAGACGATAGACCACTGTCGACGATCGTCATTGCAATCGCTCGACAAGCAGGGCAGCAAAAATGATTCTGTACACCATTGAACTCAGCGCAAAATTGCTCGCCGCCAGCAACCGGCAAGCCGCAGTGAAAACAAAATAGTTCACTGGAAATAGTCTTTTGCAACATTATGTTCCACCGCTATTATCGACACCTGACAAATCGCTAGCATTAGATTGGCCAAAATTTATTCGAGAATGCTTATTCAAGTCGACTTCAGCTTTTAGTCGCCAAGGCTGCGGAATCATCCCTGAAATTTCAAGATACCATCTTCCGCTGACCTCACTTTCCAATTGACCGACATATTCTCCAGCAACAGTGTTCCGCAATGTAAGCGTAAAATCCCTCTTCTTCATGGTCGGATGAAACCAAGCCATTTGCAAAACATCCGTATGTTCAGACAAATTTCCTTTTATTGAAACACGTAACTCGCCGACCAGCTCATCAATTTCGAGGTTCGCTGTTAGCCGCAGTTGAGCCGCTGCTTTATCTCTGGCTATTACTTGGTTGATAGCCAGGCCATCCTTATAATAGTTGTCTGCAACAAGACTATCAGCGTTCTGAAAAGCAATAATTACTGTGATAATACTGGCCACCACAACTGAGGCAGGCAGAAGAATAATAAACCAAAGCCAAAAGTGCGTGTACCACGGACGGACTGTTTCTATAGGTATCACTCACTACTCCTCACGTTGCGTTGCTCGGGACCAATGAATCGACTTTCGGAGGAAGAAAAATAGTCACTTCCATCCGTCGATGCAAGGAGAAACACGACGCGGGTATGTGCGCCGGGGATTTTGCTCGGGTCAATTTGTAACCTGAATGGCAAGGATGCCACTTCTCCACCTGTCACAACAACTTTATTCTTGCCGACAATGATCGCATGGTCCAATCCGGAAAACGTGACTTCATAACTATGTTCGTGTTGGTCCATATTAAGAATTTTCAATGTATAGCTGTTTTCGATAAGTCCTTCTGTGGTTTCACTAAAGAGCCTGTCTCGATCGCGAATAACATCTAGTTCCAGAGGCACCCTAACCAGGATGGCCCAACTGAACAGACTCACCATCAACAGAACCGCAATACCGTAGCCAATCAGGCGAGGTCGTAAAAAGACGGTTGGCTTGCCTTCCAATTCATTTTCGGTCGTATAACTTATGAGACCGCGCTCGTAGCCCATTTGATCCATAACCGAGTTGCAACCATCAATACACAGCGCGCAGTCGATACATTCAAATTGCATTCCGTCGCGGATATCGATGCCCGTGGGACAAACTTGAACACAAATCTTACAATCGACACAATCACCTAAACCTTCTTCAGAGGGTATGGCGGTTTTTTTCCGAGGGCCACGGCTCTCTCCTCGCTTCTCGTCGTAAGACACAACTAAGGTATCTTTGTCGAACATTACCGACTGAAATCGAGCATAAGGGCACATGTATATACACACTTGTTCACGCATCCAGCCGGCGTTAATGTACGTCGCGCAAGTGAAAAAGTTGATCCAGGCGATTTCCCACCAGCCGAGACCCCAGTTTAGAACCCATAGGTCACCAGAGCTGACGATATTTACAAGA
>JBLHNZ010000329.1:0-4915 GCA_047623245.1 Oceanicoccus sp.
GCTAATGAAACGGCACGCTAGTCTCGCTGATTATATAGAGTATCCAAACATATTATAAATAATTAAAAAATATTGATAACTGTCCGGAAAAAAGTCGTGATTTGAAATGAGCCCTCTCTGTATTTTTCCATTACGAGAAGAGCTGTCAGCAATGACATTTTCGGTTCGAGTTTATCATGTGCAGTTTATGTTATTTAAGTTAATTATGGCGTTTTATGTTGGTACTCTTGCTCCGAAAAGTCGATAAAGGGGGTCGTTTGCCAAAAATGATCATTGGTTTTCGAGCCAATTTACCTTTCTTCAATAATCCATTCGATGCGATCGACATAAATCGATGCAGTGACTTTCAGTAATTTCTGATGAGATTGCACTGCTCCGCGCCATAATTCGATCCAGCATGTGAGTAAGTCTTCGCGTTCATTTTCTGCCTTTATGCCGCGCAAAATTCTAAGGCGGCTGTGCACGAGAGTTGCTTTACTGCCGCATTCACTGATTGAAACGCTAGTGGCGTCGCCCATGCCTTGCAGCATCGTAGACAGGAAATTGGCGGCATCTGTGCAGTCTCCATCAGTCGCCCCGATTGTTCTAGACATGCTCTGATAGTATTGAAGACCGGTGAGCTTCGCGGCAAGAGAACCCAATTCTCGGCTGCGGTCTTGCCCAAGTATATTTGATAATTCTCGAATGCCATTTCGAATATATTCTATTGCATAGTTTCTATTCGCTTTTACCAGGCGTTCTTCGCTCCATTGATTAATAGGTAGCTTTGGCTGTATGGCGGGATTAAAAGGAGGCGGTAACTCATTTTTAGTAAATCTCAAGCGCTCACTCTCCGACAAGTCTTCTTTATAGTCCTGAAAGTACCCACAGAAGCCGAACTCTCATGTCATATCTTCGGAAACACACACGAACCCGAGTTTTGGATTACCGAGAGAAATACCGTTTTGGGCGTACCAACCCTTCATAAACCCGCGGCTAGCTTCTACCGGGAGACCGCAGATGGTAGGTCCATCATACATCCAGCGTGGATATCGAAATCTTACCCAGGCTTTCTTATCTGACTCTTCCATATAGTCAACCGCGACACCTCCTAAACCGTTAGATAAGACGTGATACTGTGCGCAAGCAATCGCATCGGGCAGCTCCGTCAGTCCGAGTTTTTGGAAGCTCGACAGAAATTTGTCTTCATGTTGACGGCGAAAGAGTCTGAACATCCAATCGCCAATCACTTCTGGGCCGTCTCGTGTTGCGACCATCAATTGCAGGCCCAATAGATATTGGTGGTGAACTTGTGCTTGTGCACCGATCGCGGCTACCGTGTTTGACAAGCGGAAAGACTCCTTCATGGTTTATTTAATGACTAATTGCTGCGATTGCAAGACAGGAATCCGCAGTGATATTGATGGAACTGTAAGCGTGTATAACAAACCTGCTAATTGGCGTTTTACCTTTATGCATTTAATTTGGCAGAGTATCTGCACCGGGTTTGACATCAAAGCTGTCGATGATTTCCTGATATCTACCGGACGTTTCAATTGTTTAAGGGCAACGTTGAATTGATCGCAGATCTTATGCTCCTTAAACACTGATTGAAAATGACTTGGGGGAAATATTTCGTGGTAGGTGACATTCGGAGCTATACCTATGTATTTTGGCACTTCCACATCACGGCTGAACCATTGAAAAATAAAACGGTCGCCGATGATGACATCAACATGGTCTAAAAATAGCATTTTGTTTTGAGCACGTTGGTCCGCAGTTTCTGTGTAACGGCTGTTATTCTTTGCCATGTTTTGGAAATCTTTGCCAAGGTATGTGTTGGCATTTTGAAAGGCAAGAATAGACCACGCAGACAGATCGTCTACAGTCTTTATTTCAATGTTTCTGTCTGATCTGGTAATCGCATAATTCCATCGACGCTTGTGCTGCCAATTCAGTTATGGTGAGACGTAGGGGAACATAATGTGTCGTTATTTTATGTCTGGCGAGGGCGAGCACCTTTTGTAGGATTTCTAATTCAATGCCTCTGTTCTCATTTTTAAAAACGTAAGGCGGTATCCAAAGCCCCAGCGCTATAATGAAATCGTCACTGCTAGCAACAGCATTCGCGATGACTAGTAAGGCCGACAATATAAATTACTTCATTTGAGTCGTTCGATATGCACTTTGCAGAAAATAGCAGAGTTTAATTTTTGCATTTTCCGGCGCGTTCGACACTAGATCCATTGTTTGCATTCTATCAAAAAAGTCTAGCAGCATCCGTGAGGAGTAACAGGGTCTAGGCCTACTTCAGTTTGCAAACTCTCAGAAAAATGGCACGTCGCACCTCGAGCAACACCGCGTTTCTGGCTGGGTTGTTCAAGGTGTTTACCGCTCGATAAAATCTAAACAGCAGCGGCCAGAAAACTCGCTTGGTTAATCGCCTGTTTGGCATCCAGTTCTGTTGCTTCAAACGCTCCGCCAATCAAGCTTATGTTAAGCCCACTGTTTTCCAATTCGTTGTAAAGGTCCCGCATGGGCATTTGTCCGGCACAAATGATGATGGTATCGGCTTCCATGACTTGCGGTATGTTATCGAGCAGTACGTGTAATCCGTCATTGTCTATTTTCAAATAGTCGGCACCGTTGATCATTTTGACGTTTCGTCTGGCGAGAGACATTCGGTGTGTCCATCCCGTGGTCTTGCCCAAACCTCGTCCTACCGGAGTGGATTTACGCTGTACCATGCAAACTTCGCGATCATTTGTTTCGACCTGCGGAACAACGCCTGTTACACCTCCACGGGGGTGGTTTTTAAAGTCGACACCCCACTCTTTAGCGAATACGTCGATGTCCAATGCGGCCGAAATACCTTTGTGCATGATCAATTCAGCAACGTCAAAGCCGATGCCGCCTGCTCCGACAATGACAACCTTTTTGCCGATAGCTGCATTGCCTTTAATCGCATCGATATAGCTAATTACCTTTGGGTGATCGATGCCGTCAATGTGCGGGGTGCGAGGCTCAATACCGGTGGCAATGACTATTTCCTCGAAGCCTCCATTGATAAGCATATTTGCAGATACTCTTGTGTTCAACTTCAAGTCGATATTGTTGACTTCTATCATACGATTGAAATACCGAATGGTTTCGTCAAACTCTTCCTTGCCGGGTATTCTCCGCGCAAGATTAAATTGCCCGCCAATTTCGTCTGCAGCATCAAAAAGGGTTACCGTGTGTCCGCGTTGTGCCGCAATGGTCGCGTAAGCCAGGCCGGCGGGACCGGCTCCAACCACAGCAATAGTTTTTACTAGCAGTGTCTTTTCGTAATTTAAAAGCGTCTCATGGCATGCTCTAGGGTTCACCAGACAGCTAATTTCTTGACCGGTAAACGTATGGTCGAGACAAGCTTGATTGCAGGCGATGCAGGTATTAATTTCATCTTCGCGCCCCTCAATGGCCTTTTGAATGATCTCTGGGTCGGCCAGCATAGGTCGAGCCATCGATACTAGGTCGGCGTCCCCTCTCGCCAGTACTTCCTCAGCGACACTAGGCATGTTGATACGATTACTGGTAATCGTAGGAATAGTTAACTCTTTGCTCAGCCGTCCGGTTACGCCACTGAAGGCCGCGCGTGGGACTCGAGTGGAGATTGTGGGTACTGCAGATTCGTGCCAGGTAAAGTGTGTGCTGATAATATTGGCTCCAGCGGCTTCGATTTCTTTAGCTAGCAGAACGATTTCATCCCACGACATGCCGCCTTCGAGCATATCCATAGCGGCTATTCGAAAAATAAGCAAAAATTCATTGCCGACGACGGCACGAATTCGTCGAACGACTTCCACCGGAAAGCGCATTCTGTTTTCAAAGCTACCTCCCCACTGGTCGGTGCGAAGGTTGGTTTTTTGAACAAGAAACGTACTCAGTAGATATCCGGCAGAACCGATAATTTCTACGCCATCGTAACCTGCCTCTTTGGCTCTAGCAGCGCAGTTAGCGAAATCGCTTAGCTGTTTTTCTATCCCTTCGGCATCGAGAGCATTGGGTGTAACCGGCGAAATTCTTGACTTAACAGCCGACGGAGCCACGGCTTTGGCTGTAGCAGCGAGGGGTCCGGCGTGTAAAATTTGCATGCAAATTTTCACGTCGGGAGCAGCGGTGTGCACTGACTCTGTGACTATTCTATGCTGGGCTGCTTCTGTAGAGGTGGAGAGTTTCGAGCCTCCACCTTCCTCGTTGGGCGAAATGCCCCCGGTTATAATCATGCCAACACCGGCTATTGCCCGCTCGGTGAAATAGGCAGCAAGACGTTCGAATCCGCCCTCAGCTTCCTCGAGGCCCGTATGCATTGACCCCATTATTGAGCGATTTTTTATCTGGATAAAGCCTAGGTCTAATGGGGAGAAAAGCTTGGGGTAACGGTCAATGCCAGTCATTATTATTGCCTTGAAAAAAATAGGGTTGATGAGTCTCCGACAATTAATCGATAAGGTCAAATCTCATTTGTTGCTAGTTTTCTGGAGCAATCTCGATTTTATTTACGATACGAAGCATAGGTTGGAGATACGGTGCGGTCCTGCAAACGAAGGTTGTTTATGCTTTTGCGCGAATGAATGCCTGAGAAAATAAGTTGATATCATTATTTAAAAGACGATTGATTGTGATAACCGTGAAGGTAATAATAACTAGGCCATTCAGGCGGCATGGCATCTTTGCGTCGCAGGTCGGAAAGGGCACCCACAAGGTAGGTTGCCGTTAAGGCCGGCCTTTCCCCGTTTCAGAGTTTTGGTCCAATTTCTCGATCGCTTCTACCACCTTACTGACTTCTGCAGCGCTAGGCTTATCTTGTTGCTGCGCGATATCGGCACCGACCTTAATAGTCGTTTTAAAATGTTTCATAAATCGTCGGCAGTGCACACACATTAGCAAGTGCACT
>JBLHNZ010000330.1:0-4908 GCA_047623245.1 Oceanicoccus sp.
ACCTACCCAAAGAAAGCGTCAGAGGCAAGATTTTCACTATTATTCATCCTTTTCACAGTTAGCCATTTCAGCGGGAATATTTATGTCTGTACAAACCACTATAGAAAAAAAGCTGGCGGACCAATTGGCGCCATCGGTTCTCGAAGTTGTTAATGAAAGCTATCAACACGCTGGACATCAGCATGCCGCGACCGACTCACATTTTAAAGTCGTTGTCGTCAGCACCGCGTTCGAAGGGTTGCGCAAAGTTGCCAGACATCAAAAGATTTACCAAATATTGGCTGACGAATTAATTGAGCCCGTTCACGCATTGGTGATACAGGAATACACGCCTACCGAATGGCAGCAAAAAGGCTAATTAACGCGATCTCAATCGCACTTGAAGTTGCCCACTTCAACAACACTGGACGATAAAGGACGAACATAGAAATGACAAGCTCGCTACAGCGACGAGAAAAAGATCCACTATATGGCTGGCTAATGGTGTTTGTCGTTTTTACGCTAAGCGCCTTGTCCTTCGGATCGCTGGGGTCTATATCGGTATTCCTCAAACCACTTTCAGCAGAGTTTGGCTGGAGTCGAGGCCAGACATCCCTGGGTTATACGTCTATCGCGTTTTCATCGGCACTTTTTGGATTATTGTGGGGCGCGGTAGCTGATCGCGTAGGCACACGATGGTTTGGCGTTGTCGCAGCGCTGGTTATGACGATTAGCCTATACCTTCTTAGTAAACAAGAAAGCATTCTCCATTTTTATGCGTTCTACTTCCTCTTTGGCGCATTTGGCAACGCAATGGTGAGTTCACCTTTGTTTGCGAATGTCGGCTTTTGGTTTCGCTACAATCCCGGACTGGCTCTCGGCATAACAGCTGCCGGTGGTGCTTTCGGGCAGGGGATAATACCCTACCTGGCGGGAATTTCTATTTCCGAATATGGTTGGCGCGATACCTATCTCATAATGGCGGGCGCGTATTTCGTAATCGCACTGCCGATCGCATTTCTTATTAGGGAGTCTAAGTCGCGTGAAGACGCTCGAATGTCAACCACAAGCGAAGCCCGGCATTTTCCCTTGTCTGAATTTGAAGCCATTGCATGGCTTTGTGTCGCAGTGATCTTTTGCTGTAATTGCATGGCCGTACCGATCGTTCATCTGGTACCGTTATTAACAGATAATGGCCATTCTATGGGTTCGGCAACCAGCGTATTGATGGTGCTGATGTTTGCCGGAGTACTAGGGCGCATAATGGGCGGTAAGCTAGGCGACATCTTCGGGGCATTGCCCACCTATGCCATTATGTCTTTCGGGCAGACATTTTTTGTCATATGGTTTCCGTATATTGATAATACTTACGCGCTATATTTGCTCGCCATTTGCTTTGGATTTACCTATTCCGGTGTTATGTCGAGTATTTTGGTGTGCACTCGTATGATGGTTTCGGCACGATTTGCGGGCAGAGCCATGGGCATGACCTCGTTTTTCGGATGGGGAGGTATGGGTCTGGGCGGTTTTGTTGCTGGCCTATTGTTTGATCTGAACGGTAATTACGAATGGGCCTTCGCATTTGCGTCAGCCATGGGCGTAATCAACCTAAGTATTCTCGGCCTACTTTATCTCAGAATTACTCATCAACGAAAAATGATCGCGCAAACCGCTTAATCCTATAAACACGCTGATATTCCTCAAGTTTATCCGCCAATCGTCGCCGGTTTTAAACTGGCGGTTTCTTTAGCTTACACAATGTAAGCGACTTCCTAGTAAAACACTGCCTCGTAAAGCACTGCCTCGTAAAACAATTTCCAGTAAAAGACGGTACAACAGAGACTTTCTAGTAGACGTTTACTCCGACACTATCCTTCCAAAAATTGATCTATGTTGAGTTTTCACGACAGTTCTATCGTAGTCTGAACATAATATTTTTCCAAATGTACCCCTCGCGACACTCACAAGGGTTGTTGGAGAAACCCCCAGAAATTGTTCGCTGTTTGCGAGGTGCAGCGCTCACTACGCCTACTTTGTAAACCAACAAATAGGCGTTGGGAACTGTGCTTGCCAGATAGGTGCTGACGCGGGTAGATATTCGATAGTCGTAACTCAAAATTTTTCATACCAGATACAAAAGTAGACTGAAACGTCTACAATTATTAAGCAAATCTCGACGATTTCTTAGACACTCAGGAAAGGGACAAACAGGGGCACGATATTGACCAGTAAAAAATTAGGACAAGAAGAGCTATACCATTCCTATGATTTATCTCAGCTCGACTTCGAAACGACAGCAAGCCTCCCTTCTCTCGAAGAACCTTTGGGACAACAGCGAGCTCTGGAAGCGATAGAGTTCGGGATTGACATGCAAAACAATAGCTTCAATCTTTTTGTTCACGGCGAGTCCGGTCTCGGCAAACGTCAATTAGTGAGCCAGATAATTTCCAACAAAGCTTCTGTCGAAAAACCACCTGCTGATTGGTGTTACGTTAACAATTTTGAAAATCCCCAAAAACCCAAACTCCTCAAACTACCCGCAGGAATGGGACGTAAACTTCGCAAAGATATGGAATCACTGGTTGAAGACATGCTCACGGCTTTGCCCTCTTCCTTCCAAAGCGAAGAATACCGAAATCGCCGCCAGGAAATCGAAGACGAATTTCAAGAGCGTCAAGATCACGACTTCAAGAAACTGAACGATGAGGCAATAGAGCGCGGAATAACAATCAAGAGAACCCCTACTGGATACGCACTAGGTCCGGAGGTTGATGGAAAGCTATATGGCGCAGAGGATTTTAACAAACTTCCGAAAGACGAAAGAGAGCGAATAGAGAAGTTGATTGCCGACATCCAGTTAGAATTGAAAAAAATTATCAGCGACCTTCCCCTGCTCCAAAGAGAACACTATCAACGTACCAAAGCACTAAACCGTGAATTCACACAACATACCGTCGAGCAACTCATTGCCTGGATCGAAAATAATTACCGGGAACAACCCAAAATAATCGAATATCTCGATGACGTGAAAAAAAATGCGATCGAAAACATGGAAGATTTTCTTCCCAACACTGAGTCTCCGGAAACGAAAAACCTTACAACGCTTGTTGCTACGTTTCGCGAATACAGCATCAATGTCATTGTAGATAATACGGATACGGTCGGAGCGCCGGTCATATTTGAGAGTAATCCTACGTACCAAAATATTCTGGGAAGAACCGAATACGTATCCGAAATGGGTACCTTACTCACAGATTTCACCCTAATAAAATCTGGCGCCTTACTGAAAGCAAATGGCGGATATCTGATTCTTGATGCGCAAAAGGTACTCACTCACGCTTTCGCATGGGAAGGATTAAAACGAGCGATAAAGTCTCGGGAAATAAGAATCGAATCATTTGAGTCAATGCTGAGTATGGCTAATACGGTCAGTCTCGAACCTGAATGTATTCCACTGAATGTAAAAGTGATTATGACCGGTGAACCTACCCTATATTATTTGTTAAAGGAATATGATCGAGAGTTTAGCGAGCTATTTAAAGTAGCTGCGGATTTTTCCAGCACCACAATAAGAACACCACAAAATACCCTTCTTTATGCAAGACTCGTGGCCGCCATTCAGAAAAAGAACAATAACCGTCCTCTCACTGCTCGCGGGGTTGGTCGAGTTATTGAACACGCCTCACGGCTCGCCGACGACAGCGAGAAATTATCGTTGCATATCGACAGTATCAGCGACCTTCTGCAGGAGGCAGATTACTGGTCTGGCAAGGGGGAAAATAACAAAATCGACCTAAAAGACATAGAAAAAGCTATCCGAAAGCAGCGCTACCGACAAGACAAATATCGGGAGCAGATGCTGGAACAGATCACCAGGAACTTCAAGCTCATCGACTGTACAGGGAAGAAAGTAGCTCAACTGAACGCTTTATCAGTACTGCAAGTTGGCGACTATGCCTTCGGTCAACCGTCGCGCATCACTGCGACAGCCCGACTCGGACACGGAGCTATTATCGATATTGAAAGAGCAGCGAAACTCGGGGGCCAGCTGCACTCCAAAGGGGTCATGATATTGTCATCCTATCTAGCAAGCCGCTTCGCCCCTGATCGTCCTTTGCCACTGTCGGCCTCACTCGTTTTTGAACAATCCTATGGCAAGGTCGATGGCGACAGCGCTTCTGCTGCTGAGCTCTGCGTTCTCCTTTCGGCGCTGGGAAATATCCCGTTAAAGCAATCTATCGCGCTAACGGGTTCGATCAATCAGTTTGGAGAAGTACAAGCAATTGGCGGCGTCAATGAAAAGATTGAAGGCTTTTTTGATTTATGTCTGGCACGGGGGCTAAGCGGTGATCAAGGCGTCATTATTCCTCAAGCCAACCAAGTACACCTTATGTTGCGAAAAGAGTTGAGAGAGGCTGTATCAAAAAAACAATTCCACATTTTTACTGTCCAGTCTATTGACGACATAATGGAGTTATTGTCCGGCCTCTCTCGTGGCAAAGTAAATCGTGAAGGACGATTTTCGAAAAAAAGCTTTAACTCAAAAATCCAGCTAAGAATTGAAGAGCTGCAAAAATTACAAAAACGTTTTTTTAAAGAGAGCGCCGACGACGAACCGGGGCAACGGAGTAACAGTGAAGAAAAATGATACTGGCCTTGGCAAACAACCGATACTCCTAACTGTCGATTCACACAGTTCTGTTCTGTCTACGGTAGATCTAGCTGTCGACATGGCAGTCGCTTTACAAAGCAATTTACATGGCTTGTTCATTGAAGACGAAGAGCTAGTGAAAATGGCAAAGCTCCCTCAAACTAGAGAGATTTCTTTCCCGTCTGGCCAGGAACGTTTGACAACGTCGAGTAGCATGCAACGATCACTGCGTGCCACCGGAGAAAACTTTAGACTCTATTTGGAAAGCACTGCACACA
>JBLHNZ010000331.1:0-4897 GCA_047623245.1 Oceanicoccus sp.
GGCACTTTTGCGTGCCGAAGAGTTCGATCAGCCTTTGCAATTCGAAAATTTCCGAGATTAAGTGAATGCTGAAAAATATTGGCCTGTCCACAGTCAGCACGCACTAATGAGTGATTCAAATCGATGATCGAAAATAAGAGCCTTAGCTGGGGGGACGCGCTACGCATTTATAGTAAGCGGCCAGTTCTCACCATGATATTTTTGGGGTTTTCTGCGGGTTTGCCTTTTCTTCTGGTTTTTTCCACATTATCTGCATGGCTTACGGAAGCTGGTGTCACTCGCAGTGCTATCGGTTTCTTTGCGTGGGTTGGGATAACCTATTCGATCAAGGTCTTATGGGCGCCGGTGGTTGACCGTATTAAGCTCCCATTCCTGGGTCGCCTTGGTCAGCGTCGAAGCTGGATTTTGTTAGGGCAACTCGGTATAGCGTCCGCTCTTATGGCAATGGCTTTTCTCGATCCGCAGACGCAGCTATTTTGGGTGGCTTTTTTTGCTGTAGTGGTTGCATTTTCGTCGTCAACTCAGGATGTTGCTATCGATGCATTTCGGATAGAAGCTGCTGTCGAAGAATATCAGGGAGCGATGTCTGCTGCTTACATTTTTGGTTATAGAGTTGCGTTGTTGGTGGCCGGAGCTGGAGCGCTTTTCATTGCTGAGGATTATGGTTGGTCGGTAAGTTATGTCGTTATGGCAACATGTATGGTCGTTGGTTTGCTGACGGTGGCGTTGATCAAAGAACCAAATCACACTAAAGATCGCTTTGCAGAGCATGTTGAAAGTGAGTTGGTGGCTAGTTTACTGGGGCCAGAAGTGGCCTTCGAGCAACAAGGCAAACTGAAGCAATGGATATTAATATCGGTCATTTGTCCTTTTGTTGAATTCTTTCGACGTAACGGTAGATTCGCATTGGTGGTGTTGTTATTTATTTCTGTATTTCGATTAAGCGATATCACTATGGGAATGATGGCGAATCCGTTCTACCTGGATTTAGGTTATAGCAAGTCGGAAATAGCCAGTGTCGCTAAGGTGTTCGGTTTTTTTATGACCATCCTTGGCTCCGCAATTTGTGGTTTGCTGGTGTTAAAGTGGGGGATTTATAAGTCTCTATTATTGGGCGCGATACTGGTAGCATCGACGAATTTACTGTTTGCCGTGTTAGCGTCTATCGGAACAGCCGATATAACGTGGTTGGCATTGGTTATTAGTGCCGACAATTTAAGCGGAGGAATATCGAGTACCGCTTTTATTGCCTATTTATCGAGTTTGACAAGCCGTTCTTACACAGCGACTCAGTACGCCTTATTTAGCTCGTTGATGACGTTACCTGGGAAGTTTATTAGTGGTTTTTCAGGGGTTGTAGTCGATAACAGCGGATATGTTGAGTTCTTTATATTCGCCGCATGCGTCGGTGTGCCTGCAATTGTACTTGTGCTAATTCTAATGAGAAGAGCAGAGAGATTGGGAGCATGATACTACGTTATCTGTCTCTCAATGGAAGTGCTTGTCCTTTGTTCCCCTAAACAACGAAGTTACTATCCGCAACATTTCTTGAATTTATTGCCGCTGCCACATGAACAGGGGTCATTTCTGCCTGGAGTTTTGTCAATCGCAGCAGTCTTGGGTTTGTTTAATACTGCATTAAGTTCGGTTATGTTCTCTTCGCTACCATCGTCCGAGTTAACTACGATAGTGGCGTACAAGGCATTTTCGTCTAGGATAGTTTCGACTTCAGCCTTACGATCCTGATTGGTGACGACGATAGAAAGCGGGTTTTTGACTGTTCCGTGCTTCACAACTGCATTCGTGCTGTAGCTATGATTTTCGTGTTTCTCTCTTTTATCAATTCGACCTTTAAAGAAAAATTTGGACATTGCGTAATCCTATATGATGAGCGTGTTGGGGTTGCTGTTTGTGGCGAAATAGTAACTTGATCGATAGAGTGTTTGAAATTATGGACTTATAGTAGCCGATTGCAAATACAGTGGCGTTTAGGCGACGTTAGGGGCAAATTTCAAAGCGTTAATGTCGACGTAAAACTCAACAGACCGCCAGTAGGTGGCATGTTAACACTTTTGGCGAGAAATGGGTTGGGAAAGGACAGGTAATATTACCATGATCCGTGGATGGCAGGAAATGAGTAGGCGAAAAGGGTGTTGATCATCTCTTCTGAAAGGGACGATCAGCTGTCGGTTGGCTTTGGCGATAATTTTTTGAAGCTTCGCTATGAGTCGATTCACTTCGATAGGGTTTAGATTGTCACTACCGCGAATAAAAATACCGCGGTCGAATCTTTTTGGTGGGACTCGTGGCGGAGGGCGTGCCGGGGGACAACCGATATTGTCAGTATCTCGCTATCTCGATCGTTGAACATTAGGGCTTTCTATTTGATGGCATCCGTAAAATAATCTAATCTCGATTGCGAGAAACTAGCCAAGGAGCTGAAGTCGTGGGACACAAAGCGTTAATATTGCTGATATTGTTTATTTTTTCTGGCTGTAGCGAGCTCCCAGCAGAGCAAGCTATAAGGTCGAACATAGAAGAAATTGAATCGGCCATAGAAGGTCACCGCCGCAGCGATGTGACTAAACATCTCTCTAGTTACTTTTTAATGAATGACAAAATCGATAAAAAGAGTACCCAGCGAATGCTAATGGGGGCATTTTTACGACACAAAAACATTGAGATAATTGTCAGTAATATATCGATAGAGCTAAAGAAAACCGACTCTCACAGGGCAATGACTACCGCGACTGTCGCTTTGGTCGGTGCCACAAATTTCGTTCCGGACTCTGGTCGTTTGTACCAAGTAACAGCACAGTGGCAGATCGAAAATGCTAGCTGGCGCTTAATGACCCTGGATTGGAAATGAGGGGATTCATTTCCCTGCAGGGGCGTACCGCACTGAATGAACCCTGTGCTGGTAAGTCGAGTTTCTTGAAAATCCCCGAAGGCTTGCTGGTTTTTTATTTTGGCAAGCATTAAGAATCATTGGTTAAAATATTTTTGAGCCACGAGAGCTCCGATAATATCGCCTTCGACATTAACTGCCGTGCGGATGGTATCCAGCGGTCTCTCTACGATAAGCAAAATACCTATAGCTTCCAGGGGTATTCCCGCAGCCAATAATACCATTTGCATGCCTGCCATAGATCCCGACGGAATCCCCGGCGCCCCGATTGAAGAAATCATGGCCATGAGAAAAACGGCAACAATCGCAGTAGTACTCAAGTCTATGCCGAATAAATAAGCAAGAAAAATGGCGGCAATGCCTTCAAATAAAGCGGTGCCGTCCATGTTCATCGTCGCGCCCAGTGGAAATACGAAACTCGACACTGTGCTGGAAACGCCAAAATTTTCTTCAGCCGTTTGCATGCTAACAGGAAGTGTGGCGGCGCTGGATGAGGTCGCGAAAGCAACGATAAGCGGCCTCCCAATATTTCGAAATAATGTAAGAGGGCTCACGCCGGCAAAAACTTTTGCGATGATAGGTAGCACAACAATTCCGTGCAACAGCGTAGCCGCCACGACAACCAAACAAAAAGCCAGTAGTGAGCTTAGCAAAGTGCCGCCGCTCTTTAGGGTAATTTCAAAGATTATGGCAAATATACCCAATGGAGTCACCAAGACAAACCATGAAAGGATTTTGTGCAGTATTGCGTTTGTTTGATGTACTACGACGATTAATGGGCTGTTCTGAGGTACGACGAGTAGCATAGCCAAGCCGATAATAAAGGCATTGGTGGCAATGCCTAGAATGTTGAGATTAGCCAGAGCAGAAAAAGGGTTGGTAAATGCCATCCCTAAAATGTTCTTAAAGACCCGGACTATCGAATCACTACTTTGGTCGATGAGTAGTTTCGGTGCGGTAAAGTTTGCACTTTGAGAGGCGGCCTCAACGGTTATTTGCTCCACGTTGCCAACCCATGGATGGACATAAAAAACGACTACCAGTCCAATGCTTATCGCGATTGTGGTGGTGCAGGTATAATATAGCATCGTTATACCACCCAGTTTTTTCAGGCGATTAGCGTCCCCGATGCCTAACAGACCGCCAATAAGAGAAAAGAATATAATGGGTGCAACTAACATTTTCAATAGTGATAAAAACAAGGTTTTTAGCAAGAGTATGAATTCATAAAACGCAGGTGGAGCGGCCATCGTAGGCCAGTGTTCGCTGCCAAATAATAATGCACCTGTGTAGCCGAGTAGGGCTGCCAAAAGTACCCAGAAAGTCAGGTTGTTGATGAGTCGCGACATGATGATGTAAATCCAGAAAGTGTCTTTTTTGAAATTTAGTTCAGATGTGGTCGATTAGAGTTTCAATTCTAATTGTCGTTGGATGAAACATACTTAATAAAGCTCAGATTAGGTGTAATTCGTTTTAACATATTAACGCATGAGCGTTTAAATGTCGTGAATGCCGTAAAATGGAAAAATATAATAACATGAAGCGTTTTTACCAGTCTGAAATATCGTGTGTTTTTGTAAAAAAAAGAAGGGCCAAGCAAAGCATTTGCCGCGGATCGTATTTCCCAACAGATACTTCTAAGCCTTTAGCGCTCATCTATAAGCTAGTAACGACTATCAATTCTTCTGGAATGCACAATAATCGTCAGTACTGTGTCCTGAAACACAGAAATGAGGAGTAACAATGAGCCGTAGAGAATCAGTCACAATCGTAGCAATACTGTTAGGCGTTAGCCTGTCTGATTCCCTCGAGTCTGCTGTTACGGCTGATGTAGGCGGCGGAAACCACAAAGTGAGCGCTGCAAACGAATTCTTTAACTTTTCTTAATGATAGGCGCTGTTTTTAACGCGCCACTCCAGTAATTGGTGAGGCGTTGTTGTTATCAGTCGTTGCATTTTTGGAATCGGATTATGCCAACCTTTACGTGTT
>JBLHNZ010000332.1:0-4893 GCA_047623245.1 Oceanicoccus sp.
TATTTGCATACTATCGGAGAAGAAATGCCAACCATTTTTTCCAGAGCGCTTTACTTCATACATCGCTTGGCCCGCCTTGGCAAGAAGCGACTCAATCTCAGTCCCATCCTCGAGATAAACGGAGATGCCTATGCTCGATCCACAATAGACAGTACTATCCATAATAGAAAACGGCGCATTAGTTGTCTCTATTATATCCTCCGCGATTTTTACGACCGATCTGGCATCGTTTATATCTTCGATAATGACAACAAACTCTTCGCCGCTATAACGTGCAACAGTGTCGCAACTCTTTACACTAGCGTAAGAGATGTAATCCTGAGGAACCGAATCTCATTTAGAGGTTGTGTTGTCATTTTTTTCCCGAGCCACCAACACCCAGCGGCCTTGCCCAACGGCAATTGACACTCGAGCCGACTGACGATCATTGAACAGCGCCCCATCGCCAAAGAAAATCTCTCCGGAATCGCTCTTTCCGTCCTTACCGCGAATGGCAACATCAATTCCTATATTTGGATCGAGCAGACCACTTCGTTATAGAGTAATTGTTCGTCGATCGGGGAAGACACAATTCTCTAAAAATTCCCTTGGTCATCAAAGATTGTAGCTCTTCCGATAATTGCAGACCCACCCTGCACCAACTGCACCGGCCCGCAACAACTATTCCTCTGCGATTTCTTGTTAGTTTAGCGGCATAAAATTGTTCGGATTTTTTGCTTTAATCGAGCCCAATGACTCCTTTGTTAGCCTCCGATGAGTATCCCATCGTGACAATAAGATTCGGCGCTGCCGCCATATTTGTAATCAGAGACTCCTCACGTAAAACAGCGGACGCATATCGCTCGAAGCCCTCTTGGTCAGTTTTCGGATTGATAGATATGTGAGCAGCGAGCCCACTAATTAATGCCAAGTTATTAGTGATGACACCCTGGAGTTTCGATGAAATGGCGCTCAGTTCCTGCATAACTTCCGAGCTTTCGTACTGTCTTCGCGTTTCAATTGATTAAGACTCGACAACGAAGATAACGACTAAAACAAGAATATGGGTAAAAACGTGCTTAGTCTTGCGCATCGAGCGACGTCCTCCAATACGAAAATATAAATAGCAGGAGTTAATTGGATATGAAAAATCGCGTACTTATTATTCAGTGCGCTACAACGAGCATAATGCAGCCTCCTCAAAAATCAATATCTATCGTCACCCAATGTCGTGCCTTGCTATCACGCTAGCAGCTACCTTGTGCGAAATTACTGTTGCCTGAAATGCTCACTTGGTTATTATTTCAACGCGTGTCACTATACTAAGTGCCAGACAAATTCGTTGAGAGCACATTTTTATTTAGTCGGTTGGTCACAACGCAAATTTGCACGACAGAAAGGAATGTCATTAATGCAATACGCTGCCGTCGGCCTCCCACTCCTCCTTATGCTTGTCGTTGGGTACTTGCCACCACTCAAAAGTTCGAAAATATATCGACATTCAGCAACCTGAGGCATCGGTTCAACCAATGTATTACAATCAATTTAGGTAATAATCGCGTATTTTCTTTTACGACCGTACCGGGGGTGTTTACACTTCATCCTGATTTAGATTGAAACCGTAAGTGATCATTTGTTAATGAAAATAATTTAGGGAGTCTTACATGCCGGTTAATGTCAGTTCAGCGATGGAAGCTGTTAAGGCAATCAAGAGTGGCGACAATATCTGGGTCCATTCAATGGCAGCGACGCCTGTTCAACTGGTTTCGGCTTTAGCCGAACACGCAAAGTCACTAGTCGATGTAACCGTAATGCAATTGCACCTGGAGCATGCTGACGGTTTGGCCGATCCTGCACTGTTTGGGCATTTGCGCAATCGTTGTTATTTTGCTTCGAAATCAACTCGACATCTCATTAAACAGGGGAGGGCCGACTATGTGCCGATGTTTTTGTCGGAAATCCCGAAACTATTTCGCAGACAGCAACAACAAGTTGACGTCGCTTTAATTCAGGTTTCTCCACCTGACAAACAGGGTTTTTGCTCACTGGGTATTTCAGTAGAAGCCACTAGAGCCGCAACACAATCGGCAAAAACTATTATTGCTCACATCAACCCCAATATGCCAAGAACCCACGGTGACGCATTCATCGCTTACAAAGATTTGACGGTAGCGTATCAAGCTGAAGAGAAGTTGATAGAAACCCCTCCGGCGATACTAACTCCCGAGCAACGGAAAATTGGGTCGTACATTGCGTCGTTAATTGATGATGGATCCTGCCTCCAAATGGGGATCGGCGCGATCCCAGATGCGGTATTACATAATTTGTCGACTCATCAGCATTTGGGCATTCACACTGAAATGTTTTCTAATGGTGTATTGCCCCTAATAGAAAAATCCGTGATTGACAATAGCAGGAAAAAAATTCATCCCGGAAAAATCGTCACTGGTTTCGTTTTGGGTGACAGGCGACTCTACGATTTCGTTGATGACAACCCTGAGGTCGCATTTTTGGATATTGAGTATGTTAACAATCCCATGACCATTAGCCGAAACAAGCAAGTGGTCTCTATCAACAGTGCAATTCAAATCGATTTGACCGGTCAGGTTTGCGCGGACTCTATTGGCTCCGACATCTATTCGGGGGTCGGCGGTCAATTAGATTTCGTATTAGGCGCCAGTTTTTCAGAAAATGGAAAGTCGATTATCGCTTTACCTAGCACCGCACGAGAAAATAATATTTCTCGTATTGTGTCTATGTTAACAGCCGGAGCAGGCGTCGTGACAACCAGAGCACATGTCGACTATGTCGTCACCGAGTATGGCATTGCACAATTGCACGGCAAGTCTTTAAGAGAAAGGGCAAAGTCTTTGATCGACATATCTCATCCAAAATTTCGGCAGCAACTATCCCAGCAAGCTTATGATTTACTTTCTTTGTCAGTAGCCTAAAAAGTTATGAATAAACTCAAGCGTGAAATCTCTTGGCCACTATTAGCCTTATACGGACTAGGTACCATTCTCGGCGCTGGAATTTATGTATTGATCGGAAAAGTAGCGTTGTTTTCCGGCTATTTTTCTCCCTGGGCGTTTTTATTGGCAGCACTCATTGCGGGATTTTCCGCTTTATCCTATGCAGAACTCAGCGCCAAGTTTCCGCGCAGCGCTGGTGAAGTTGTTTACGTACAGCATGCCTTTTCTCGAGAGTTCTTTTCCAAGCTCGTCGGCGTGTTAGTTCTCTTCACAGGGATTGTTTCTGCTGCAACTCTAGTTAAGGGATTTGTTGGCTACTGGAATGTATTTTTTCCAGCCGCTGACGGCAACATAGTCATCATAACGTTACTGCTTATTATGACCTCGATTGCGATAAAAGGGATAAAAGAAACGGTATGGTTTACCGCAGCAATAAGCGTGATAGAACTGTTTGGCCTAGTTTATGTACTGGTGAATTGCTGGGACCTGCTACCCAGCCCCTCGATTATGTTTGAAATCCTAACGCCAGATGTCCGATGGCTGGATATGAAAGGGGTCATGCTCGGAGCTTTTGTCGCTTTTTACGCCTTCATTGGCTTCGAAGATATGGTCAATATCGCAGAGGAAGTCAAAGAGCCTGAAAAATCTCTACCCAAAGCGATCATACTAGCTCTAGTTGTGTCTGTAATTTTATATTTGCTGATCGCGATGGTGTCGGTACTGATTTTGCCAATAGACACCCTGGGGAATAGTACAGCACCTTTTGCGGAAATGCTGGAGCAGTCGTCCTCCGGAAGTGCTCTATTCATTTCTATGATTAGTCTCATCGCTGTGGTCAACGGTGTATTAGTTCAGCTCATCATGTGCAGTCGTGTTATTTACGGTATGGCGGATCAAGGCCTAGCACCAAAGAAACTGGCTGAAATTTCCCCGAAAACGCAAACACCCGTCATTGCCACCGTGTTAGTTAGTGTTACCATTGGACTATTCAGCTTGTTATTTCCGTTGTTGAGCTTGGCAAAAATAACCAGTTTTATCGTCCTTTGTGTTTTCGTTATGGTCAACTTGTCACTAATAGTCATTCACTCGAGAACCAACGAAAACATCTATCCTCGTTCCATTCCTAAGCTAGGTTTACTATTTTCAGTGTTGCTAGCGTTAAGCCAAATTGTTTTCGGTAGCGACCTATAGCTAGCTTCGCAATGCAGCTGACCGATGTCAATTGGGCTCTATAAAGACGGTTAGATGTTTTGGCCTTGGGTATCACTCGTTCGCACTTAAAAAAGGTTTACACTGTGACTGAATTCACGCAACAAATAAATTCACGAAGGGAGAAAGCGAGAGAAAAACGATAAAGACGGCTAACAAACTGTAACTCACAAATTGTATGGGTGACTTTTTAAAACGATCTAACAAGGTCTCGGCTGGCACTTCATTTCTCAGTGATTCGAAATACAGTTCACGCTCGCGCTGGTATACAGCAATGACCTTTTTGGCTTGCTCTTGTTGATTTTTGTCTTTCAACCACAAACCGGCAACCGCAAAACCCCAACGACCGGCGGACGTTTCATAAAAATCAAACTCGCTGTCTAGTAACAAATCTCGCACTTCACGAGCCTCTTCCTCACTGACACCATTTAATCGAAATATTAATACTGACATGACTTAAGGATACGCTGTTGATATGAGTCACTATCATAGGGTATCTGCCACAAATATTAAAACTATTACTCATGTATCCGTGGCAATGTCTGCGCCATGGATTACTGTTTTTTGGAACACCTGTTGTGGCTGAGCAAAATACCGGCAAGTACTGAATAAAATGCCGATAGGGCGCACAGTATGGAACGAAAAAAAGAGAGCACGAATTAGAAAAACAATGCAGAACAACACTGCAAAACCCTAATTACAGCCTTAATGAATACACAAATGGGCATTTACA
>JBLHNZ010000333.1:0-4879 GCA_047623245.1 Oceanicoccus sp.
TGGAAATTATAAAATGACTAATCCGGACTTCGACAATCTTGAACTTGATGATTCGATAGACAACGTGATCGCTGAAATGACGGCTCCCGGCACCGATTTTGCGATGACAGTTAAGGAAATTGAGGGAGTAGACTACCAGGTCTTCGAAAAACGTGAGCCGAATTTACGCGGCGCTTACGCCTATGGTGTGATGCATGGCGATGCAGATTTTATGGTTTATGAAGGCGAACGTTATTCTTTTGCCGAAGGAATGCAGGAGGCCTGGAACCTGGCTGCTATGTTATCGCAGCAGTATGGTGTCAAAAAAGGTGATCGTGTAGCGTTAATCATGCGCAATTACCCAGAGTGGTGTATTAGTTACATCGCAGCTACAGCTATGGGTGCAGTCATCGTACCCATGAACGGCTGGTGGACTACCGAAGAACTCAATTTTGCCTTAAAAGATTGCGATGCGAATGTTGTCATTGCAGACAAAGAACGGGTTGAGAGACTAAAGCCGCTAATTAAAGACAATAACTTGCGCGTTATCGCCGTTCGCTGTGAAGGCGAGCAACCAGAAGGAGTTAGCCATTACAAAGAAGTAATGGCTGGCTTTACCGAGCAGCCAGAGCCAGATATCGCTATTGGCGAACTTGACGACGCAATGATTCTCTATACCTCTGGTACAACCGGACACCCGAAGGGTGCTGTATCGACACATCTAGCCATTATGAGCGTCATCAAGACTTGGACGTTGGTTACAATTGCAGGCATTACTGTGCAAATGCAAGAAAATGAAAAACAGGGGATAGCGCCTGATGCAGACGCACCGCAACCAGCCACTCTGGTGTCCGTACCTCTGTTTCATGTTACTGGATGCAATGCTATCTTTCTCATCTCCCTAATCGTTGGACGTAAGTTGGTTCTAATGCACAAATGGGACCCAACCAGAGCCCTGCAATTGATCCAGGAAGAAAGAGTCACTGGTTTTACCGGTGTTCCCACCATGTCCTGGGAGATTGTCACGCACCCCGACATCGATAACTACGACATTTCTACCTTAGCTTCTCTCGGTTCGGGTGGCGCAGCACGTCCTCCTGAACAAGTCCGTAAAATGGCAGAGAAGTTTCCCAACTCCGTTCCGGGTGGGGGTTATGGACTGACCGAAACTAACGCCATGGGGGCACTAAACAGTGGTACGAACTATCTCATTAAACCCGGCAGTACAGGAAAACCAACTTACCCTATCATTGAGATGAAAATTGTCGACGAGCAAGGAGACGAACAGCCGCAAGGAGAACGCGGTGAAATTCTAATAAAGAGTGCTGCAAATATTCGCGGCTATTGGAATCAACCTGAAAAAACTAAAGAAGATTTCGTTAACGGCTGGTTTCACACCGGCGATATCGGCTTAATGGATGAAGACGGATTTTTGTGGATCGTTGACAGACTAAAAGAAATTGTCATACGCGGCGGCGAGAATATTTCTGTCACTGAAGTTGAACAAATCATCCATCAGCATCCAAGTGTCATGGAGGTTGCGTGTTACGGTTTGCCAGATGAACGTTTAGGAGAGGCTTTGGCTGCTTCCATTATGTTGGTACCAGGAACCCACTTAAGCGAAGATGATCTTAGAAAACATATTGCCGAACATCTCGCGGCGTTTAAAATACCCGCCTATATCCTGATTCAAGAAGAACAACTGGAAAGAGGGGCAACCGATAAGATTTTCAAACGCGGGATTCGCGAAAAAACAATGAAACTCCTAAACTTGTAAATTACCAAATATCGAAAAAGCATGAAGACCGCATCATGCTTTTTCGCATTTGATTTTAAAAAATTGCCCTGTATACGCTAATTAGAGAACCTATGCAAAGTCCCGTTTTCAGAATGAGCCTTCGGAAGTTCTTTTTTTGCAGCTCCCCCACAATCCGAAGCGTCCAATAGAATATCGACGCTTAGGAGTAGTGGTCGCGAACAGCCTAATGAAGCGGGTATTGACACTCTCTCGACTTTCCGAAATCATGGTACCGACAAGCCTCCATCCACAATGGCCATTCCATAGGCAACACATCATCAATATCTTGCTGAGCTTTTGCACGCTTCTCCAGTGGCAAGGCACTGACGGCCGACAATAGCTGATTCATACGCTCTCTCGCCAAAAAAAGAATATCTAAATCGTCCTGGCTCCGGGCAAAATTAATACATTCTTGCAAATTGCTGAAATAATCTTTTAACATCAAATACATACCCTATTGTCAAAAAGTAGCCTCGCCTAGCCAATGCAAGCACCGCGCCAAACCGGATGATCGTCAGAATAGTGATTCTAAGCGCATGTTTTTAATAGAGTTTACTGAAATCATGAATCCTCGATAAGGAGGTTCCAAGTTAACAGATGATTGATGTGACAGATATTTGTCACGTCAATCAATTATTTGTCACATGAATCGGTAGATACTCCGGTAAAATAGGAGAGGAGCTTAGCTTTGAAGGTATTAAGAATAGGTATTTAAAGGAGGTGAGTTTACAGCAGCTACATTAGTTCACAGCCAGCACATTTTCTCGACTCTGAATGAGGATTTGCCGTATTGATTCGTAGGCTATTTCTATCAATAACTGAATATCGGGCTCTTCCAACAGCTCAACATATTGGATCAATTCCTCATCTTTCAAAAACCGATAGCTGAAAAGGTGCAAATCTGAACTAACCTCAGCGATATAGTCCATTCTTTGCTGTCGTTGAAAATCAATAACACCGGGTGGCAAAAAAGGTTCAGTATTCTTGCTTATTTTGGAAAACAGTAACTGTGTAGTAACGTTTATTTCCGTTTGAATAAGAGCGACCAGCGCCGTCGTTTTTAGCGCAGAGTCCAAACGTTTTATCAGATCCAGGCGAGCTGAGGATGGTTGCCTCATTTGAAGATTTTCCCGAAAGACTCGAAACTTGTCTTTAGCGCCAGTCATAGACATCGCCACGTCAAAATTTCGCACACGCACTGGCAAAGGGCTTACAAGCAAATGCTCGATGCTATTGAGTTCAGCCGTTAGAGCTATACCAATTTTAGAATGAACAGACTTTAAAACTGACTGGGAATTGTTATGCCTTTGCAATCCCTTCCGTAATTCTTTGGCCTCAGATGCAGACAAGCTTGATGTAAAGTATTGTAAGTTTTGTTGGATGACCCTATCAATTTGTAAAACATTATTCTCAATATCTAACCAATTTGACACTCGCCTCACGTGTTTTTGCTCGTTACCTGCCTGTCCGTCAAGACTATTGTCACCGCCCTCCCGCATTCCATTTTTTTTGTCGCTGATTGAATGCGAACTCTCCTTGAAAAAGCTCGTCGACTGCGCACTAACAGACAGTGGCAGAAACTGTACGATAACCGAAAAAAAAGTTACGAGAATGATTTGATAGCGGAATTTTTTATCAAAAATAAATTCGATTTTTGCAAGTCGGCAATACAACATTTTGCAAATTGCCAGTGGGGCAATTTGCATTTTTTGTAGTTTAGATTTAACAATGTTACGTTGCAGCAACATGAGTTTTTTCGCCCTCACTTCGAGCGATTATTACGGCACCGTAAGAATCACTATAGACATTGACCGCTGTGCGCATCATATCGAGTCGTGGTAATGTTAACAACTGCAAGCCCCACAAGAATGACCAAGAGGCTAGTCATAACGTAAAACAATATCATTTTCCGCCTAAGAGCAAAATATTTTCACCATTGCCAATACCTGCAATGCAGCTAATAATTGACGAAAATACCAGAGGAACAATAGTCATTAGCTGTCACAAAACTATTCGGCCGACAGCAGTTTCAAAAAATCGACCTTTCCCATCTCTTCCAAACGCCGAATGTTATTCGTCGGAATTTCTTCGGGCCGAGGGTAATTTTCTAACGCCCTAGTCAATTGAGCCTCGCGAAGGAAATGTAGCATTGGATAAGGTGAACGATTCGTATAGTGACTAATGTCGTCTCTATTAACGCCATCAAAACAATACTTTGGGTGGAAGGTAGCAATCTGAATAATATTGTCCAAGCCCACTTCAACGACGAGATCTGCAGCAATATCGGCCATATCCCAATATTCTTCAAAATCATTTAAGCCATGAGAAAAAACCAATAAGCTAGTGGCAAATTCTTCCTCATCTACTTTCTGAATTTTGTCTAAATGGGTCAATACATCTGCCAATATTTCTTCGCGTTCCACCGCTGCAGACACTTCAATTTTCACCGACTTAGCAGCTAAAGCTGGCCCTGCAAACGGACATAAATTCAGCCCCACCACAATGCGCGTCAACCAGCGCAACGTGTCTCTTTCTGGATCTGTGTTTTGCATCAGAAATTAATCCTTCTTCCGCGAACAAGGAGACAATAGCTCCCATAAAAAACCGGGCGATGGTTTAGTAGCATCACCCGGTTTTTTACATTTTATTCGACGCTCAATTAACCGCTTCTTTTAGCGCTTTACCGGGCTTGAATCCAACCGTGTTGCTGGCCGCTATCTGCAAAGCCTCTCCGGTTTGCGGATTTTTCCCTGTTCGCGCGTTGCGATGACGGTTTTCAAAAGTACCAAAACCGATAAGGCTGACCGATTCCTCGCGGCTCAACGAATTTGTGATTTCGTCAAGAATCGCTGACAATACGTCGTTAGCTTTGGCTGTCGAAATATCAGCTTTATCGGCAATGGCCGCGGCTAGATCTGGTTTTCGCATGTTATAACCCTCGTTATTTCATAATACTGAATATTATTTTAGGAAAAATTTTTTCCCAAAAATGTGTATACACACTGTTAAAATTCCACAATTATTCGGACACCGAACTTTTATGGCATCAATGGTGGTAGTTCTTTTTGCAATCGTACTTTTTGTTTTGCTCCCTCACCGGTC
>JBLHNZ010000334.1:0-4861 GCA_047623245.1 Oceanicoccus sp.
TGATTTTGCTCGATTTTGGAGATGTACGAAATGACAATTGAACGAAAAAAATTGCGTTGGAATGGCTGGGGTTGGGCTGGACTGGATTTAGCAGGCGAGGGCAACGATAATCCGATATGGTCATTTGTTGCCGGTGAGCTGGGTATCGACCAATTACCGTCTACGCCAGCGAAAAAGCTAGAAGACATCGAGCTACCCGTTGGTCGTTTATCATCGGGTCAATTGGACGATTTGGTGACCCTCGTCCCAGAAGGTTGTCTCAAATCAGACGATTATGAACGCGCCTTTCATGCACGCGGAAAAAGCTACCCTGATCTTTTGGCGTTGCGTTCTGGTGATCTTTCAATGGCTCCCGACGCGGTTATTTATCCTGCGAGTTCTGAGGAAGTTTTAGCTGTCGTGAAATACTGTGACAACAACAATATTGCGCTGGTGCCCTTTGGTGGTGGCTCTTCGGTCGTTGGATCAGTTAATGGTATTAAACACGCCGACCAAAGTGCATTGGTTTGTCTGGACATAACGCTAATGGACCAGATTTTAGAAATAGACGAAGTGTCGCAAACGGCGAAGGTTCAGTGTGGTATCTATGGGCCGCAGCTAGAAGAACAGTTGCAGAAGAAAGGTTATACATTGGGACATTTTCCACAAAGTTTCGAGTTTTCGACGCTCGGAGGATGGATAGCGCATCGAGGCGCTGGGCAGCAGTCTAATAAATATGGCAAAGCGGATAAGTGGTTTGTTGCTGCTCGTCTGGCAACACCCAACGGATTTTGGTCAACGGAGGATTTCCCTGCATCGTCTGCAGGACCGCAATTAAAAGAATTGGTGGCCGGTTCCGAAGGAAAGCTCGGTGTTATTGTCGAGGCGAGTGTGAAACTGCATAAGGTTCCTCAAACAAAAGACTATCGCGGTTACCTCTTTAAATCTTTCGAGGAAGCCATTGTCGCTTTACGTGAAATTGTTCAAACAGATATTCCTATTTCAATGGGGCGGATTTCAGATGTCAACGAGACAGCACAAAACCTAAAAATGTCGGCGATCGGCAAAACTGAAAAGCCTGCCGTGGTGCAGCTATTAGAGGGCGAACTCAAAGACCAAGGTTACGATAAGCCTTGTCTAATGCTTGTTGGGCACGAAGGCAGTGAGGTAGAAGTGGGACGAGCGGCCGAACAAGTTATAAAGATAGTTGAGCAACATGGAGGCTTTGCGCTGGGTAATGAAGTGGGGGATCATTGGTATCAGGGGCGATTTGGGTCACCCTACCTTCGCGATCCACTGATGGATAGAGGCATAGGCGTTGATACACTGGAAACGGCAACACAATGGTCCAATGTTTTAAATTTACATCAAAAGACTACGCAAGCAATTGCCGACAGCCTTCGCAACAATCCCGGTCTGCCTGGAGGCAACGGTTCCGTCATGGCTCATGTCAGCCACTCTTACAAAAATGGTTGCAGTTTATATTTTACTTATATGTTTCCCATATCACCCACTAATCCCTTCGAGCAATGGAATAATATTAAAAACGAGGCGTCTGATGTATTAATTTCTAATGGTGGAACAATCTCTCATCATCACGGTGTCGGAACAGACCACAAGAAATGGTTTCGTATTGAGAAAGGAGAGATAGGTCTTGCCGCGTTGCGCGCTTTTATTCGATCTACCGATCCCAAGGGCACGCTTAACCCGGGAAAACTGATCGATTAATCTATTCAGATCATCCGGTGGTGAGTTTCGTATTGTGAAACGTAAGGTTAAATAACGGTGGTTCTTGGTTCTTGGTTCGCTGGGCAGGGGCAAAGGCGCAGGGTCAAGACGCCTAATAAAGCTTAGCGATTAAGGCGCTCAGTGCATTTTCCACACGTAATATACGAGGCCCGAGGTGAATGCCTTCAAATCCTGCCTCCAGGAATTTACCTGCTTCATAGTCGGTAAAACCTCCTTCGGGTCCTATGGCTAATGTTGCGGCAGCGTTTATTTGATGCGGGCAGGCAGTCGCCGTGCCTGGGTGCGCAATGAGAGGCTGGCTATCTTTAATAATAGAGGGGAGCTCATCTTCCACAAAGGGTTTAAATAGTCGCTTAAAGCTGATGAGAGGAAGCACGGTATCTTTACTCTGTTGTAAGCCACTAATCAGGTGTTGCTGAACATTTTTTTCTGACAGTATCGGGCTTTGCCAAAAACTCTTTTCTACTTTATAGCTGTTAATAATAATCAATTCCTGCACGCCAAGTTCCGCAATAGATCTGAAAATACGGCGGATCATCTTTGGCCGAGGCAGGGACAAAATAACAGTGAGCGGAAGTTTCGGGGGTGGTGATTTATCGAGCTGAATCACAATCTCGACTGACTGGTCGTCGATAGACTGAATAGTCCCGTTACCCATCAGGCCGTTGAGTTCCCCGATGCGAACGGTATCGTTGATTCTCGACTGATGAATTTTTCTGATTTGTTGAAAGCGATCATCGCGTAGTACGATTCTATGCTCCGCAATACGATCTTGATTACTAAATAAGATTAAATTCATGCTTGGTCAGCTTCGACTTTTTTTGTGGTGATCAGTGATCAGCTAGCTCATCTTCATAGACGGGTTCTGCCCACAAGTCATAGTTGTCAGCGCCGATAATGCTAACGAGTAAAGCGTCGCCTGGGTAAGTGTCGGTGAAGCCATCTAAGTAAACTTTGCCGTCAATCTCAGGAGCATCGGCATAGCTGCGGCCAATTGCACCATTTTCGTCGACTTCATCAATCAATATTTCCATTTCGGAGCCAATGCGAGCTTGTAGTTTTTGCGCCGAAATTAGTTGCTGGGTCTCCATAAAACGTTCCCATCGCGAGTCTTGTATGGCTTCGGGAACATGATCGGGTAGCGCGTTTGCCTTGGCGCCTTCGACTGGAGAATATTTAAAGCAGCCAACACGATCCAGTTGTGCTTCGACAAGCCAGTCTAGCAACATTTGAAAATCTTCTTCTGTTTCGCCGGGAAAGCCAACGATAAAAGTTGAGCGAATAACGAGTTCCGGGCATATTACGCGCCACGCTTTAATACGCTCCAAGACCTTTATTTGATTACCGGGTCGTTTCATTAGTTTCAAAATTTTGGGGCTTGCGTGTTGAAATGGAATATCCAGATAGGGGAGTATTTTTCCCTGTGCCATCAGCGGGATAATTTTATCGACGTGAGGATAGGGATAAACATAGTGTAGCCGTACCCAAATACCCAGCTCGCCAAGTGCAACAGCCAAATCCTGCATGCGGGTCTCTAGTGCTTGTCCTTCGACAAAGCTCAATTTATATTTCACATCAACACCATAAGCACTGGTATCTTGCGAAATGACTAATAGTTCTCTTACTCCCGCTTCAGCTAAGGTCTTTGCTTCTGCTACGACGTCTTCGATGGGGCGGCTCACCAAGTCTCCACGCATGTCCGGAATGATACAAAAAGTACAGCGATGGTTGCAGCCTTCGGAAATTTTGAGGTAGGCGTAGTGGCTCGGCGTCAATTTGATGCCTTGAGGAGGCACTAAGTCGATCAGTGGGTTGTGCGATTCGGGATCTTTACGTTCCAGCCCAGAAGGCACGAATTGATGGACGGCGCTCAATACGCTGTCGTAGTCGGCTGGACCACTGACGCTCAGAACATTTGGGTTGGCCGCTTTAATGGTGGCTGCGTCGGTACCTTTCCCCATACATCCGGTCACTATCACTTTGCCATTTTCCTTCATGGCCTCGTCGATAGCATCGAGTGATTCCTGTTTTGCACTGTCGATAAATCCGCAAGTATTGACCACGACGACATCGGCATCATCGTAGTTGGGGCTTATCTCGTATCCGTCGAGTTTCAGCTGCGTCAGAATCCGCTCTGAGTCTACCAGTGCTTTTGGGCAGCCTAGAGAAATAAATCCGACTTTCTGTTTCGCGGGGGATAGGGGCATCAGTACTCATTGCCTGTATGGATAAATAGTGGGCGGCATTGTACTTAAATCGACCGACTAGAGCTATTGATAATCGACAAATGTCAGGATTTGCCGTGTCGTGATTGAACGCGGAGTTTGTTCTGCCCTTCGCGTTCGGGAGTCAAGTAAAGAGGTGGCAGTAATGTAAAACGGGTTATTAGCGCAGTTCGCCGGTAGCATCGTCGACAAGTACCATGTGAATTTCGAGTTGATACTCGCCGGTCATTGCTAAGGTCGAATCATACTGGTCAGTTAAAAACACCAACACCTATTTTATCCACTGCACAGCATGATTTATGTCGACTCAAACAATATCATTCAAGTGGATCCCCAAATAGATCACTGCTATCAATACAAATTCTATGGGTATTGTGTGTTATACGTTCAGTGTAAGGCAAAAAATCGATTTCCGATACTCAATAGTCGATGTCACAAGATCTGATTGTATAAGAAAAATTGTCGCGTCAGGCAACGTTACAGTTCAGATGATTTATTGTTGTCTGTTTTTTGAATCTGAAGAGTCATTGGCACACTTAGCTCGGTTTTGTACGTCCCAGGTTTGATCCAACTCAACCACGTTAAGCGAGCTGCCATGCGTGGAAAATCGGCTCTGGGACGGTATTCGCCGCGAAAACTTGAATTGTTTCTAGTTAGCTTTGACTAGCTAGAGTCCGAAACCCCATCGGACCAAGCATTCGTCTGAGATATCTACTATGGGCATGTTTTCTATATCTCGCTATAGCTGTTAGAAATTCATCTTTCCTCAGCTCGAGTGCCGTGCCTTTGTCTTTCCTTTTTTATTTTAGCATGTCGATTTTTTTGAGAATTAAACGATTTTTTACTCTCATGTTTAGATTTTGACGAATGATTACCTTGTGGTTTCTCCGTCGACCGGGCTGTTTTGT
>JBLHNZ010000335.1:0-4852 GCA_047623245.1 Oceanicoccus sp.
ATATTTACGTATGAGCTGAACTCATATTCCTTGTCGAGCTCGCATCGCTCTGCTCGCAATCGAGGTTATTCAGTGGATTTTACCAACGCTTTGATCTTTACCGACTTTTCAAAATGATTCAGCTTAAGAGTCATAATCTACCTAGGGGCGACTTCCAGTAGTAACCCTGGATTGTCGTTTCTATTTGAAAAAAAGGCATAAAAAGATAGCCCACCGTGTTTCGGTTTGTTATCGCACGCGATCACTGTTTTTCTTCTTAAAATGACTCTGATAAATTTCCAGGAGTCCTTCTCAATATTAGGTGCGCTAGTCTGAGCCCTGCGAAAAAATGTTTTTCCTTAATAGGCCTTGGTCGGCAAACCAGAACACTTGTCTAGAAAAAACGTTTTGGGCTGACGCCTAACCGCGTTTTAAAGGCCCGGGAAAAACTCGCGGTTTCAGCGTAACCTAGTTGTCGAGCAATTTCTTCAACCGAAATGCCGCGTTTCAGTAACGATTGGGCCCTTTCCATTTTTGAAGAGAGTAGTAGCTCTCGAAAGCTTGTTCCTTCTTTTGACAATTTTCTTCGTAGTTGGCGACTGCTAATGGTTAAACTGTGGGCGATTTGCTCAAAATTCACCGACAAACCGCGTTCCTCTATTAGCCCGATTGTACGCCCGGCAAAGGTCTGTGAGCGCTCGTGTTTTGCAAGAACTTCGTCACAATAGCGTTCGCTGGCCAGTCTAATCTTTCTATTGGCCTGAGGTAGTGCTTGATACTGTAAATTAGTGTCAAAAGAAACCTGATTAGAAGGCGCACTAAAACACACATCGGTCCCAAAATATTCATTATAAACGCTTGCGTTGATCGGTCGAGGAGAACGCATCGAGACAGATCTGACAGACACTGGGCTTTGTAAAAGACTGGAAAATAAGGATATGCAGGCGGCCAAACCTCGCTCTTGACAAAACCTTTGACAATCTTCTGGAACAGCGCGGTCATTGACTACAATACGAAGTTCCAGCTCAGTCGACTTTAATTCGTAACGACTGAATGACAAGCCAAACCAGCGGTAACGTTCGGTAAGTTGCAGGGCTTTTTCCAGAGTTTCACAGGCAGCCATCGCTTGACCTAATACACCCATAGCTGACGCATTGTAGTGCCGCGCAACCATTAGGCCCAGTTCTTCATCCGAGCTGCGAAATCCCTGAATGTTGCGAATTAGAGCTAATTCTTGCCATGAGGGTATGCTCGCAAATGGCTCGTCTAGAGAAGCGGGGTCGATGGTGGTTCCCACTAGACATTCCGCTAGACTCATGCCAAATTCTAGGCCCGTCTTAATCAGAATCGATGCACCTGTGGTGTCTCTCAATCCTTGCCAGTCAATCACACTACCGAACCTTATATAGCTAAATGTAGAATGGGAAAGTATCTAAACTAACGATCTTGTCCGAAACTGTCAAATTTCGGCCATTTCTACACTGGCGCTGGTGCAGTTTATGGTTGACACTATGCACATATAATAACCAGATTAGAGACTAACATCATGATTATCGCACCCAACGTAGCAACCAACAGATCGTCGACTAATTATACTCACATTGATGTTAGACCGTTGACAGGGGCCTTGGGCGCTGAAATTTTTAATGTCAACATAGGTCAGTTAAGTGCACCAGAAATTGCAGAGATAAAACAGGCGCTGTCTGATCACAGTGTGGTATTTTTCAGAGATCAGGACATTAGCATTGAAGATCAAGAGACTTTCACTCTTCATTTTGGTGATTACGGTATCGATCCATTCGTGCCGGGTTTGAAAGACCATCCGCATGTATTGCGGCTTGTTAAGGAGGCGGATGAATCTACCGGTTACGTTTTTGGTGGGGCTTGGCATAGCGACTGGTCATTTCAAGACGCTCCTCCTTCCTACACTATTTTGTATGGCTACGACATTCCGCCCTACGGTGGCGATACGATGTTTGCGAGTCTTTACCAAGCGTATGAAATGTTATCGCCCGAGATGCGGCGCGTGTGCGAATCGCTCCAAGTCACGCATAGTGCCCGACAAGGTTATGCACCGAGCATGGCTGGTGTTCATAACTTGTATGAAAATATGGAAGTTATCGCCAGCGAAGAAGCGTTGAACGTCAATGTTCATCCGATGGTGTGTACTCACGCGGTCACTGGTCGCAAGCTTTTGTTCCTAACAGGTGTATACAGTATTGGTATCGAGGGAATGCATCAAGACGAAGCCGATGCATTGTTAAGCTTTTTGAAAAAACAAATAGAGCATCCTATTAATACATGCCGCTTTCGGTGGCAAAAAGGTTCTATTGCGATGTGGGATAACCGTTGTGCGCTGCATCTTCCAATGGGTGATTACCATGGCATGCGCAGGGAAATGTATCGAACCACCGTCGCCGGCAGTGCCCCAAAACAATAAATTAGTGGTAATCGAGACGGAGTTATTTATGCAGGACGGTATTATCGCTAGAGCAGCGCAAAGGCTACGTGACGCACAAACGTCCGGGCAGCCGTGTGAGCCAATTCGAAGCCTTTTTGAAGAGAAAGACCTAACGTCTGCCTACGCCGTTAAGGCGTATAATCAAAAAATTTGGCAACAGCACCGCCAAAGAGTCGGCTGCAAGATTGGTATCACATCTGTTGCTGTCCAGAATTTTTTGGGAATGACAGAGCCAGATTATGGGTTTCTCTATCGCGATATGTATATACAAAGCGGAGGAAATTTGTCACGGGGAAGCGTCTATATGCCCAAACTGGAAGTCGAAATCGGATTAGTTCTCGGCAAAAATATCGATATTCTCGCACCCACAAAAGCAGATATTATAGATGCGATTGAATACGCGACACCTGTTTTCGAAGTGGTTGATAGTCGTATCTTGAACTGGGACGTACACGCTGTCGACACCATTGCAGACAATGGCTCATCGGGCTTATTCGTTTCAGGTGAAGCAAGGGCTCCCTTAGATTCATTTGATTTTAAGGCTTGTCAAATGTCGCTATTGTGCAACGGGGAAATAATTGCAAAAGGCAACGCGATAGAAAACCTAGGCGACCCTATTGAACACGCCGTCTGGCTTGGAGCAAAGCTGGCTGCGATTGGATCGCCACTAATGGCAGGAGACATACTATTGACTGGTGCATTAGCACCTATGATTGATATGAACGAGGGCGATAACTATCAAGCCAATATCGAAGGATTGGGTTCAGTGGTATTGTCTGTTGTAGCATGACAGGGTGATGACGTGGTTGCATCTTATTTCAATGACAAAGTCAGCTTGATTTCACCTAAAGCCTGAAACTTTTTCTGGCCCCTTTTTCTACAGCGCAAAAACATTTTTGGGGATGGGTGCTTTCCGACAATAATTTTTTTGGCATTTACCTTTTCAGATGTCCTGCGACTTAAACTGCGTTGGCCGAACGAGTTTTTCCTTTCCAAAAGTCACAGAGAGGGCAATCCTCTCCGGCTGGATACTCTGTACCTTCCTCGTGAGGACAGCCAAGTACCTCGTCAACTAAAGAAACCGTTTTTGCTCCGGACCGGTCAATAATTTTAACTATGGTCGATTGTACGGCAACATCATTTCTTATGTCGTTTAGCGTGACAAACTTTTCGAATTGAACGTCGGCACCATCTTCCTCCACGAATCCTACACAGACCTTTGTCGATAACGTATCGTTGGGACCATAATACGCAATAGTGATCTGTGGATAACCTTGAAACCCCCTTTTCACTCTCTTAGATATTCTTTTACTCGATTTTTCCAAATTCATAGGCTTGTCACATTTCCTTATAGGTAAAATGTCTAATGGTCTGTCGATCGCGCTCGTTGCGCCGATCATTAAGTCACCTCGTTACCACAATCGCAGTGCTCTGAGATTGTGGAAGGCTACTAGATTATAGAAGGCTACTTCTATTTTCATTGCATCGCAATATAACTCTAGCTTCGATATTGTCTGGAAAGACCATTCGGCAGCGCTATTTCGGTAGCCGCCAGGCTTTCTCCCACAAATCCTCTGCAGCTCTCAGTCCAGTTTACGGCTGCATCCAATGTGGACTAAGCCCTCGAAGGTTTAGTGAGGTCGACAAGGTCGCTTACTTCTCCATTGCGATATAGGCGCTTTTCCACATTCGGATAATCAACGACATCATATTTCAAATGCTGTCCTACAATAATGCAAGTCAAGACGGTCGATCCTGTGTTTTCCATGGTATGTGCTTCGCCGCCGGCGGGATAGGCAACGAAATCGCCGGGACCTACTTCGTACTGTCTTGTACCGATAGTCATTGTCGCTTCTCCCGTTAAGATATAAGCGCATTCATCCTCGCAGTGGTGAAAATGGTATTCGGTAGATTTATAGCCTGGCTGTACTTCGATAATGTGAAATCCTAAGTTTTCCAAGCCTGCTAGGTGTCCAATCGACTTATCTAAACGAATGGCGTTGTTGTTCAAAAAGTGTTTTTTCAGCGTACCTTCCATTGTTTCAATTTCATTTTTCCGAATTATTTGCTCGTTCATTATTACTCCACTAAAGTCGGTAAAGAGAATTTGAATCAATAATCCATGAGTATAATCAAAATCGGTGGGTACTGCATAAAACCGTACAATACGGAGCCGCCGCCTTCTTTATCGCGATTCAATGACGTTCGAAAATTTTTGCTCTGTAATATTCTTGAGTTACACGAAATGTCAGTACACGATATTTCATTTATGTTATCAAACCTCAAACCTCAAACCTCAAACCTCAAGCTTCGACAAGTACAGCGACTTTTGCGGAACGGTGATGCGTACGTTCGTTTTTCTTGAGGAGTGAGGGCCAACGGTTTTTTTGCTTTTAGTTATCATGTAGGCGA
>JBLHNZ010000336.1:0-4790 GCA_047623245.1 Oceanicoccus sp.
CAGCTCATTTGAAAACGTGGAGTTAATCGCTAAGCAGAAAATCAGCACCCCCAAAAACAAACTTCTGTACGTTTTCGTGTTCATTATCCACCTTCTTGGGATTCGCTCCAATCAAATAGTTGTTATCCTAATAATTGCTGCTAACACAACTAGGAGAGTATATAGGTTAGCCTCGATGAAGGCTTGCCCGCTGCATTTGGTTTGGAGGGATGAAGAGGGCCCAGATCGTCGACCGGCCATTTTCCATGTTTCTTAAACCCTAGACCAGATCGCGGGAGGTGCCGCTGGCCTTACCGGCAGCCATAACCACCTATCGGTTATGGCTGGTAAAGTCCGCTCGGTTATTTGTTAAGCAACGCTTCATTTTTTCGCGTCTGTTTTTTCTAGACTCCTAATAAAGTTTATCATTAATTCACCGACTTGATCGTCGTCTTCAAGAATCGCAGACATTACTGTGGTGTGCGTTCTATTTCGGACTTCGGTGGCGGAAACATTAGAATTACCTTCAGACTTTAGATCCCGAACAAATCGCTCGTTTTGCTCCTTTCTCCATAAATCGTCTCCGTCTGCATAAATAACTAAGATATCGTTTCGATCTGGTCCGATAAAACCGCTGACTGAAGCTTTTAGCCAATCTTCTTTTTTCTCACCCCAAATAGACTTGTAAACAGAATTACTGGTAATTCTTTCTGGGGCAGTCTCTTCCACGTAAAGAAATGGACTAATTAAAATCGTTCCCTTCAATGTCTCTTGACCTATATTGTGCTTTTCCATTAGAGAACTATCAACCGCCACCAGAGCCGCCAAGTATGCGCCAGATGAATGCCCTGCTACAAACACATTTTCTGGATCGCCACCATAAGATGCTATGTTGTTGATGACCCATGCCGTTGCGGCTGCTGCATCTTGTACATGAGACGGATGAGCATGAGCTGGCGACAAACGGTAATTGGCAGCTACAAGCCCAAGCCCACTTTCGCCAAGTCGAGCAGCAATTCCTTTGGCGTACGTTTTATCACCGTAGAGAAGCGCACCTCCATGAAAGAAAACGATCACCGGTGCCTCTTTCACTCCTTGGGGCATATAGAGATCAAGTAAGTCTCGATCATCTGCGTAGTTCGATTTTTCTGTGTAATCAATATCTTTTGTAACGACCACTTCGGCTCTTAGAATAATGCTCCAAAAGCAAACAATGAAGTAGGTGATTACAGTTATATTAACCTTCATATTATTGACCTTTTATATTTGACCACGTGACAGCGTGTCAGCGCTAGCGGAGTGCTTCGCAATTGTAGGCTACGCTATGTGTCAGCCAGTTAGCAAATCGATTCAAAAATAGAGGAGGAAATAGCTGGTGAAGATGGTTGGTCATCAGCACATGAGCATCCGGCGATACCTGATAGAGCTCTAGCATAAGAGATAAGAAATCGAGATAGCGTTGATAATCGGCGACCTCAACAAAGCAGGCCTGCCGATTGTTACCGCGCTGCCTCACTTGATAAAACATACCAGGCAAATACTGACGTGGTCGTCCAGACATCACAAATCCTTTTGCATCTTCCAGTTAAGAAGTGGAGTGATTATCGACTAAGTTAAAGACCAGAGCAGCTGGCAAAAATTTATCCAGCCAGCACCTTTGATGTTCAGTCACCTCTAATTCTCCCCTCTAATTCTTAACTGGGTCAAGGCAAGACCTGCCAAATATTTACTATAACCATTAAGCTTCCAGTGGCCAGGCATCCAGCCATTTAAAAAACGGCTGAAGTCAGTCCATGCTAGTGCATACATAGCTCGCCACTCAGTCTCTAAAGCTTCAACATCAATTGCAGAGTTAGTCGCCATTACTTTTGTTGTAAGTTCACTGAAATAAAAATCTAGCAACTCATCTTGCTGCTCAAAGCATTGCTGTTCAGCTAGGCAACTGCCCAAAAAGTAAGCAACGTCTTTCATACCACAACCGCCACCAACATATTGAAAATCTACCGCCGCCACATCACCCACAGGCGAGAAGCAAAAGTTAGCCAATTTGGCATCACCATGCACTAGAGATTTGAAACGGCATGAAGCCAACACAGTATCTATTGCTTTAGCGGCTTGCTGCAACTCAATATCTTGCATCGCCTCATACTCATCTGGGCGGGTTGCCAAATGCCAATAGGTACCAGTGGGCCATAAATCTTTAGGCTCGTGTTCAAGGCTCCCGGCATGAAAACTAGCTAACCATAATAAGCACTGTTCAACATCCTGTCTGCTAACACTATCTCTGCGTTCACTAAAACCCGCCGCGTCTAAATCTTCCATCACAATAACTCGCCCACTCCCCTGACGGCCTGTAAACAAACAGTTAGGTATTCGACAATAACCATTACAGGCCGCCGCCCACTGCTGGTACCACGCCATTTCTACTTGGTAAGAATGTAACTTTCGCTGATGGGATAGATTAGTATTCCAACCCCGTGGGTGGTTTTGCTCACTTGGCTCGTCTATCCATTTGACGACCACTGAAGACGCGCAAGGGCCATTAAGGTTAAGCCTTACAATCTCGCCATAGCCGCTCCACAGCGACTGGACCGACTCGAATGAGTGTATGGATTCTGCGCCGACGGCTTGCAATATAACGGCTAGATCTTTTTCAGAAAATGGTAGAGACAATGCGGCTCCTCTAATTAAAACGCAGGTATTGTGGTCAAACAATGGTGTGTTCTACTTGAGCCCATCAAAGGCTATTCTGTCCGTATAAACGACAGGAGCAGGAAACTGATCATTTTCAATCCCTCTGCCAGCTTTAATAATGAATCTTCCCGTTAATAAGGAGAATGATTATCGGCTAAGTTCAAGGTCTGGGCAACTGGTTAAAACTCAAGCCCTCCGGCACCTTTAATTGATTGGCACTTTCAATTCAGCGAATGGTCAGAATTGCTTAGTCCACTGGTATTCCAGTAGATAATTTGCTCAATATCTGATCCTGTTGCAGTGTAGTTGAAAGACGATTACCGATCTTTACCATTGCTCTGAACTTCGAGAGGGCTGAACAATCCCGCAGTGCTATCCGCTTTATCATGTGTTTTCAACAAGTCATGAATTTCTATGTATATTTATACATAGATCGCCAACTCGGAGGGAGATCAAACTTATCTAATATTTGAGGTCAGGGCAAAAACTCACTAACTTTCTATCCCGACCAAAACCAAAAACTAATCAAACATAGATATCTGAACCATAGTTTATACTCTGGACTTAAACCTCCCTCTAGGAGTGCCTGGCCATTCCTTTTTGTCCAATTCTTTTGGTCATAGCAGTGACTCTCCAATTTTTCCAAATATTAGTAAGATATTAGCGATTGCCAGTTTTACTAGACTCTGCTCGTTTTTCATCAGTAACGTCATCCCATGTGCTTTTGTTACTCGTTCCACGACTCAATAAACTGCCCTCTTATATCGTTCAAAGAACTCGGTAATACTTGTTCACATACGACCCCCGAATAGGTCGTCGCTCTACTCGCTCCCACATGTAGATATTTATCAAATAAACCGGGCTTCTCAGCAGCGAATTTGTCACTGGTAAAGTACCCCAATCCAAATCCGTATGATCAGAGCTCAACGCTCGACAAAATTTAAAGAAAAGGGAGAATTCTTTTGCCGCAAGCTTGGCCCACTGAAGTGATTTGATGCAAAACTATGACGCATTGCAGTATGAGACATAAGAAATGTAAACTACAAACAACTTCAAACCCGTAACATCCATTATTACGCGAGTTTCCTAAGTAGCTGTTCCTTAGCCGTAATCGAACTCCGTTTCCAAATTAACTCTCATCCTTCGCTGACCTATTCCTTCAAGAAACCATTATCGTTCTCTCACTACATCACACAATGCACCTATAAAAAATAGGGTTTAACAAAAATTAACGTAATCGATTAAATAGTTAGTTCTGGAATCGCATTCATCTCTGTTGAGCTAAAGATACGTAACAGTACTTGATCAGTTAAAGGCGAAATAGGTCTACATCTCCAGTCCTTCTATGACTATCATTATATGCCGCATCTAACAGCTTTCTCCACTGTGCATATAGGCATGTCGTGTTTGACGCATAGGGGAAACAAGGCGTAGGTGCTCTGTAGTCTCAGGAAAATAAACGCCTACTTATTTTTCAGCGTCTATTCTGCTATTTTTCTTTACAGCAATTTTTCAGATAGAAATAAAAGCAAGGTGTAAAAGCAAGGGACAGGTTCTTTATAATTGTGAGATGAATACTTACATATTTTCCTTTCAGCGCCGGTTCAATTAACTATTGTCCAAGCAAAAATTTCATTGTCGACAAAAATGCTCACAAGACTGCGTTTATATTCGAACAGAAATTTTCAACAAACGATACTGTCACGAAAAGTATCAACAAACAGCAGTTTTTTTTCAGAATAAACGGTCATTATTCGTTTTTGTCGTCCGTATACTCAGTGTATTTCTTCGAACTGCCCCTGACTTTATCGGCGGGATACTTCGCATCATTCTTTTCTATCTTAGCAGCAACCGCTTTTAGAATGTCGACGCCTAACTTATCAGCTAATCGAATCAGATAGGCTTGCACATCGGCTATTTCATCGGTTACTTCGGCTAGGGTTTTATCGTCGAGAGTTTTTGACTGCTCTTCGGTTAACCATTGGAAATGCTCGATCAGCTCAGCCACTTCAACACTTAGGGCCATGGTCAGGTTTTTTGGGGAATGGAATTGATCCCAATCGCGGACTTTGGCAAATTTACGTAAGCGCTGCGTTATCTCTTCAAGTTCGTTCATT
>JBLHNZ010000337.1:0-4776 GCA_047623245.1 Oceanicoccus sp.
CAAGAAACATAGACTTTGATGAAAAGTTCTCGAAGTTGCTACTGCTAGTTCTTCCTTTCCTTGGTACTATTATGCCTGATTCAACGAGGATCTATTTATAATCTTTGATAATTGGTACTCAGCTTTGAATAGTGCCTTTTTAGTATGTCAATTGTAAAAAAACGGTTATCTATTACTCATGCGTGCCTTCGTTCTAAGAGCAAGATCTGCCCCTACCAACAGCCAGGATTTATTTGCCGCAGTGGGTGGTGAGGCCCACACCGAAATTTTGGCTCACACCCTGATGAACGCAATCTTTGTGGCGCAGTCACATCGCGATGATGTCATTGTTTTTTTGGTGTTGGAGAGTACTCAGGACTTTTCGCGCACCATCTGTTTCAAGGCCAGTGAGATTCGCGATATTGGCGGTTTTCACGAACAGGCATTATTGAAAAAAATAGCCAAGTCTCTCGATACCTCAAAGGGTATGGGCAAAGAAGAAGAGCGCGCAGTAGAGCCCGGGATTAATGTACGTACTATTAGCTTTGAAAAATTGGTACAGGAATTGTCGATCAGTTATCAGCTATTCATACTGGATAAGAAGGGAACTCCCTTTCGCGAGCAAGAATTTGAAGGCAACCCTTGCTTTCTTCTCACCGATCATATTCCCATGCCAAAAAAGAGTTTTAACAGTTTAAAGCGTCTCGGCGCAGAAAAAATTAGCTTGGGGCCGAGAATGCTGTTTGCTTCCCAATGTGTCGTATTGATCCATAATGAGCTTGATTTGCGTTAAAAATCCTTTCGGCCTCCACAGCTGTTTATCTGTAAGTTGCAAAGAGCTGTTATGATGAGCACCCTTCATTCAACCCTAAGTTGTTTCAAACGATATGATGCCAAACTCCAACGATGATGCCCGAGCAGTGTTCTTACAACTTCTGACCACCAGCTTAGAAAAAACTGAGTTAGTGAAATTAATACTGAGCAAGTACCGTGGTAAAGATAAAGATCTGCAACGCCTGTCGATTCGCCCGATTAGTTTGCGCGACGAAACAGCATTATCGTTCGTCTATAGCTATAAGACGCGGGATGTTACCAAAAACTTCACAACCGAAGAGAGTCTTACTGTTATTGCAAGCTTGCTTGCAGCAGAGTTTAAAAGCGCACATTTGTTTAGTCGTCACGAAGAAACACAGTTGGATATTACTAAGAAGGGAAAAACCACAATTCACACGCACAAAGTGAAGCGCGATGCTGTTGTGAGTGTCGACCACAATCGTGAGAAAAAACGTTTCGTAGATATTAATAGGCCATTCCTGACTGCGTTGGGAGTGACAGATCAGCAGCGACAGTTGATTCCTGCGATGTCCCGCAAGTGGAAACAGATTAACAAGTTTGTCGAGATTTTCAGCCAAGCTTTGGATCAGGCTACATTGCCGAAAGATCAATTTATTCAAGTTGTCGATTTTGGATCAGGTAAGGGATACCTAACGTTCGCAATCCATGACTATTTACGCCACAGTCAGCACAGCGACTCTCAGGTTATTGGCGTTGAGCTACGCGAACATTTGGCACAGTTGTGCAACAGTACCGCAGTAGAGCTAGGAGATGGAGGCCTTTCTTTTGTGTGCGGTGATGTCAAAACCCATGCGCCGGCGCGAACCGATGTGATGATCGCGCTTCATGCCTGTGATGTAGCCACCGATTATGCAATAAATTACGGGATACATTCCGGGGCAGCTATTATTATGTGTTCGCCGTGTTGCCATAAGCAACTTCGACCGCAAATGAAAAGTCCGGCCGTTCTCAAGCCGATTTTGCAATACGGTGTACATTTGGGGCAGGAAGCAGAAATGGTCACTGATTCCTTGCGCGCTTTGTTATTGGAGGCCAACGGCTACACTACGAAAGTGTTTGAGTTTATTAGTTTGGAACATACCAACAAGAACAAAATGATTTTGGCAGTAAAAAAAGACAGAGATGATAGTAAGGAATTGTTAGCGCAAATTACTGCCATTAAGGAGTTTTATGGTGTGCGCGAGCATTGCCTTGAGCAGTTGCTGGAAGAAAACGTGAATACTGTCACGCCTTAACGCTCACGCCCTCAAGTGTCGATATTGTTATGTCGCTGGTGCGGAAGAGTTCATCTATAGGAAAAAGCCTTGATCGATATTTTCCAAGAACCTGTTCCTGGTTCCTGGCGTGTCGTATACCAGATACGTATTGGCGCTAGTCGGTCAGCGCAATTCGACCTTCCAGTGGATAAGCTGGATCGTTGTAACCAGGAGTGGAAGAATGGCCCTCAGCGACTAAACGATCGATCAGTGCTTCGTCCTCTTTACTGAATTTCTGGTCAAAAATGCCTAAATAGTCGTCCCATTGCTCCTCGGTTCGAGGGCCTGCGATAGCGCTGGTTACCATGGCGTTGTTCAATACCCACAGCGTTGCAAATTGCACAGGAGACATGCCATATAATTCCGCATGCGCTTTGACAGTTTGGGCGATAATCAGAGATTCTTCCCGCCATTCAGTTTGCATAATGCGTCGGTCATTTCGACCCGCTCGTGTATTTTCGCTCGGATCCTGTCCCGGTATGTACTTCCCGGTAAGTACGCCACGGGCAACGGGGCTGTAAGCCGCTATGCCTAGCCCATAATAATCACAAGCGGGTATATGTTCGGTTTCTGGCATACGGTTAATCGCGTTGTAATAGGGTTGGCTAACAATGGGGCGATCGATACCCAGTCCGTCGCAAAGATTACAAATTTCTGCTACCCGCCATGAACGATGGTTAGATACGCCAAAATAGCGTATTTTCCCAGATTTCTGCAAATCACCGATGGCGTTAACAGTTTCGAGGAGAGGTGTGCTGTGGTCTTCCTTGTGGAGGTAGTAGATGTCTATGTGGTCGCTTTTTAGGCGTCTAAGGCTATCCTCGCAGGCCTTCATGATCCATTGGCGGGATAGGCCTCTCTGGTTAGGTCCCTGGCCCATAGGGTTTGCTACTTTTGTCGCTAAGACCCAATGATTGCGATGCTCTGAGATCGTGCGCCCGGTCATCTCTTCAGAGGCTCCGAAACTGTAGACATCGGCGGTATCAATAAAATTGACACCGAAATCGAGACCCTTATCGACGATACGTTGCGCAACGGTTTCTTCGGTGCGATCGCCAAACATCATTGTTCCGAGGCACAAAGGCGATACTTTTAGACCACTATGACCTAGTGAGCGATATTCCATTTCAGGTAAACCTCATTAAATTGACCAACGTATTATTACTTTAAAAAACGACGAAATTGAAGCAGCTTTTCTGTCATCTGTCCATCGATGAAGTAACTATTTTAGTATTTTCGATTTAGCCCCGTGTATAAATTCTTTCATTAGGTGTTTTGTCTAACAGAGGTGAAATCCGGTATACTCCCCGGCCGCAAAAAACTGCGTGAGTAAAGCCGTATAATCGTTTTTATCAACAGACAGTCGTCTGTTGAATTGAATGTATATAATCTCCGGCAACTTAATAAACCATCCAAATCGATGTATTAGTTCCGATGGAACAAGCTTAAGGAAACTTTGATGAGTAAGAATGTAGACGCGCTATTTAAGCCTTTTAGTCATAATGGCTTATCACTGAAAAATAGAATTGCTATGGCTCCGATGACAAGGGAGTTTTCTCCGGATGGAATCCCGTCTGAAGACGTCGCGGGGTATTACCGTCGCCGTGCCGAAGGTGGTACAGGCCTCATTATTACCGAGGGAACGACGATTAATGATCCCGTTGCGACTATGAGCGGCAAGATCCCTGAAATTCATGGAGCTAAACCGCTGGCTGGCTGGGAAAATGTCGTCAAGGAAGTTCACGCTGCCGGCGGGAAAATTATGCCGCAATTATGGCATGTGGGGATGGCTAGAAATCCGACGACCGCTCCGTATCCTGAATTACCCAGCGTCGGACCATCGGGTTTGGTTCAGCCTGGGAAAAAGGTGGCAGACCCACTAACCGTGAATCAGATAGAAAGTCTGATAAAGGGTTTTGCCTCAGCGGCTGCAGATGCTAAACGTGCCGGTTTTGACGGTGTCGAAATTCACGGCGCGCATGGCTATCTAGTCGACCAGTTTTTCTGGGAAGGTACTAATCAGCGTACTGACGAGTGGGGTGGCAGTATGGAAAATCGAGGACGATTTGCTGTAGAAATAGTCAAAGCGATTCGCGCCGCAACCGATCCTGATTATCCAATCGTGCTGCGTTATTCACAGTGGAAACAACAAGATTATACTGCTCGTCTCGTCACAACGCCTGAGCTTCTTGAAGAGTTTTTGACGCCCTTGGCAGATGCTGGCGTAGATATTTTCCACTGTTCGACGCGACGTTATTGGGAGCCCGAGTTTGATCACTCTGATCTTAATCTTGCGGGATGGACAAAAAAAATAACGGGTAAACCTACCATTACCGTTGGGTCTGTGGGTCTTAATGGTGATTTTTTTGGAGCATTTGCCGGTAAAGATTCCTCGACCAGAGCGATCGATGATCTTGTTGAACGCCTCGAAAAAGGAGAGTTTGATTTGGTTGGCGTAGGGCGTGCATTACTGCAAGATCCTGAATGGGGAAATAAAATTCGCGAAAGTCGTCATGAAGATATGCAAGAGTATTCCGGTGATGCCTTAGCTACATTGTCATAGAGTAGCTATCTGCTAAAGATATTTTTTCGTCGTTTTCGGTTCTTTTATTTCGACCGAAGATCGACGGAAATTATGATTTAGTTAAATCGTTAGACATGTCGTTTCGTTGAAACAAGTCAGCTG
>JBLHNZ010000338.1:0-4746 GCA_047623245.1 Oceanicoccus sp.
CAGAAATTCTTCATATTTTTTGGAATCAACCGCCTATCGAAATTTCTATGCCGATAAACGATCTATTTTTTTGCTCTTTCAACTGTTTCTAGGCCCTTGTGAACAGTCCCTTGTGAACAGTCCCTCTGAATAGTCATGAGTTTGAAAACGACACTCACATTACCGCAACGGCGGTTAAAAAATGTCAAAACTCTAAACCGCTTATTCTGCAATAGAGAGCATTTTTCGAACTCGCACTCCAAAACACAGGCGCCCAATAAATGGATTCAATTACATCATCGCCAGACACATGAGGATACTATTCAGTTAAATACCAGTGAACGCCGCCTATATCGACTTGCCGATCATTAACATAACAACGACGTTGCTTTGCGCTCGACAAAACGTGGCCAAGATTCGTCACCGTAATATCGAGACCACTTAAGCCGGGCCCTCGACCGTCTGTCTCTTCGATGAAACGAACAGCGGCATTACTGAACTTCATTTGAAATTCTTCGCCGTTTTTTTCAAAGGGAACGCCGACGACTTTGGCCCACAAGGCTGCCAGGGCCTCTGGGTCCTCACCTTGTAATTCAACACCAATAATATCTAAGCAAACGTCTTGCTTTACTTTGCTTTCCCAGCCGGTCCCTCCTGCAGGGTGCCAGTAACCCTGAAAATCGTTAAACGCGTCTGATTCAATTTCGAGAAACGCAGCTTTCATATCACCTGGATGTAGCTGGCAGAGATTCCAGTCATCGCGCAAAGACTCAAAGGCTATTCGCACACCATTATCCAAGGCATTTTGCCTAACGACTTGTTGTGATTCCTTACTATCAGCTTGGGTGATGACCATATACCCTCCATCACCTTTACGCCTTTGTAGATAACGCCCAGCGGCCGTGCCTTCTTTAAGAGGAGCAACGACTTCAAGAAAGTTCCTACCAATGGGCATCAACGTATTTTCGAGGCCGAATTTGCCAACACCCGGATCGACGAAGCAACGATTAATGCCAAGAATATCGGTCAGATCTTGCAACACCGGTTCTAGCTCTGCGGCGACGAGGCATATTTGACGAAGCTGTAAAGTCATAATGTTCCTTTATTTATCACACAAAAAAAGAGGCTACGTCAGCCATTTTCACGCTCAAAGACCTGACGCTGTGTATCAACAGTTGCCATAAATGCCTACCTGGAGCATCGCGATATTTCTTAAGAAAAGCACCCAATAGAACGTCGGGGTTGCAATATCCAGTAATCTTAAACCAATAAGTGGTGGCTACCAAACCTACATTTCAAATGAACTAGCGACTACAATTCGAAGCACTAGCTCGTAAATTTTGACGTTTAAATCCAAAACCCCAAACCCGGCCGTCTAAATCCTAAGCTCCCACACTCCCTCACCTCGCCTTAACAATGGCATGAACGTGAAGAATGAGCGACTTTCTATTTTAATAGACCCGCTTCTTCCGCCTCCCTAATGTCTTGCTCTGACATATCCAACCAATCGTGTAAGATTGCATGGTTATCTTCGCCAATGACCCGTACGCGTTCGTAGTTTTCACACGGCGTTTCTCCGAAGTGAATAGGCAAGCTGTCTACGTAAGTCGTGCCTACAGTCGGATGGACTGACTCCATGTTTTTCAAAAAACCACTGTGCTTTAATTGCGGATCATTTTCAATCAGATCGATACCATTTTGCACCACTCCCGCTGGCACGCCAGCACTCTGGCATTGGTACATTACATCCTGGGGCTCATATTCTCTGGTCCATTGGGCGACGGCCTGATCGATGGTTTCAGCATGATCAACACGACCCTCAGCCGTGTCGTACGCTTCAGTTGTCGACCATGCAGGATTACCCATCACTCCTCTCAAAGCGAACCATTGAGCATCGTTCATACATGCGATGGCTACCCATTTTTCGTCGATAGTGGCTTGCGACTTAGCTCCGGCGCATGGATAACATCCGTGCGGAACAGCTTCGTCGTAGGGTAAGTTGTTACCTACCGGCCTCGCCTTCACGTCATTTGCAAAGTAGTCCATCAATGTCGGCCCGGCAAAATTAACCCCCACTTCAAATTGTGATAAATCAACACGCTGCCCCCGACCGGTGGTTCGCAATGCCTCGAGAGCTGCGAGCATAGCAATGGCACCATGCAGACCGGCTTGATGATCATTATAGGAAAAACCCAGACCGATATTTTCGCGTCCAGGAACGCCTGTCAGGTGCGTTAAGCCCGACAGCGCTTGTATCGTTGGTGCGTAAGTCACGAAATCTTGCCAAGGGCCGTTGTCACCCATACCCGACATCTGCACGTAAATGACTTTAGGATTCACCGCACTAACCGTCTCGTAACCCAGCCCCCAGCGATCGAGAACACCGACAGAAAAATTGTCGATAACAATATCGGCCTGTTCGCATAATTGGGCACATAAACGGCGACTGTCTTCCTTCGTCAGGTCCAGTGCCAGTGCGCGCTTATTTCTGTTCCACATCAAATAATACGGATGACTCGGTTCATTGGCTCCTACTGCGCGATTCACTGAGTTGATCTTTATAACGTCGGCACCCATGTCACCAAGAATTCGAGTGGCAAAAGGACCTGCGAGCACATGCGTAAAATCAACTACTTTAAGGCCTTCCATAGGACGTGTCATAGTGAATCCCCCCAGCCTATATCCGCAAGAATACTTTCGGTATCTTCACCGGGACGTCCGTAAGGACCTATCGACCAAGGTGTTGCGCTAAAATGGTAAGGCGCGCCGGGGCCTTTACAGTTTGTTTTTAAGTGCGCTTTTGAGGCGTTGCTATCCCCAGCAGATTTCCTGGTATAGTCCACCCACCATTTTCTTGCTTGCAGCTGCGGGTTCTCTCCAACGCTCTCAATGGGTAACACTTGACCATAAGGCGCATGGCGAGACTGGCCTTCAAGAAACAGCTCTTCCGCATCTTTCGTCGATACCCACTTCTGTAATACCTCCATGACACGCCGCGTTGTTTCAACCGCATTTTCCGGATCGCTATATTTTTCGTCCAAAAGATCCTCAAAGGCGTCTTCCTGCACAAGCCAGAAAATTTGCGCTTCAATATCAGGTGCCGGCGTAACCATAATAGAACCCTTTTTGGCGTCCATAACGGTATATGCCCGGGACCAGTGCAGACTGCCTTGTCTGGCTAGACCCGGCACGGTAACCGGCGAATATTCGTCGTACCAACAACACATAAGAACGTGTTCGAGGCATGAGACGATACACTCGTGAACCGACACATCAACGTGCTGACCAACCCCGTTCTTCCTCGCGTGGTGTAAAGCTGCCAGCGCAGCAATCGCCACGTAAGCACCCGATACCATAAAATTTAAATCGCCAAAACCTTTTAGTGGCGGCGTATCGGCATCACCCGTTGTTGCATTAAAACCTCCAAGCGCACCCGCAACTAAATCGGGCGCGATGAAATCGGCCCAGGGACCGTCGGGACCAAAAGAACTAACATCGATGACGATCAATTCTGGCTTCTTTTTTCGCGCGTCGGTAAGGTTTGCGGCATCCAATGCAAAGTGCCCTTCACAACACAACACTATATCTGAGCGCTCAACCAATTTTCCAATCTGACTTCGGCCCGTATCTGAATTCACATCGAGCGAAAAAAAACGACGATTGGAAGCAAAAAATGCGTGCCATAAGGAACTCGTGCCATCTGCGCCCCCTTCTTGATGAGGCCCACGGCGCCGCAATGGGTCTCCTGTCAATGGCTCCGGACGGATAACATCGGCTCCTAGATCTGCGATCACCTTGGCTCCATAGATACCCCGTTCATCAGTCAAATCCAACACACGCACACCACTCAGTGCACCTTTAACTTTTCCTTCGGTCATTGTTTTCCCCAGAAAGAAACAACATTCACTGGCACAAGCCTTTATGATTATTAATTCGAATGCGTTTTCACAATTGTCGGTAAAGAATAAAAGTACTCCGACAAAATGTCTATAGCAACGACTAAGCCCGAAAAATAACAGACTATGCCAATTTTTACTCGGACGCGCGGCGCACGATTAGTTAAACGGCAAAATTAATAAACTTGTAAACCTAAGCGATTTTTCTTATCGTTGGTTTCATATGAAAATGGTGGTAATGAGAAAATGACCCTGTGGCTTCTTCTCACCCGTCGACATTAATTTAGAATCAATAACCCTAAGATAGCTCGATTCGCCCGTCGCGGCGCTAAGGAAGTAATGTGGTAGACAACATGTCAAAACGTGGCTATGACCCACTCATCTACAAGTTTGAAGATCAAATTCCCGAACCGGGAGAAGTAACAGAAATTGCAGACGGCGTATTCTGGATTCGCATGCCAGTGTGGGGCAGGTTACATCATATCAATGTGTGGTTGTTGCGCGATAACGACGGCTGGACGATCGTAGACACAGGTGTTTTCAATGAAGAAGTACAAAAACACTGGCAAGAGATTTTTGACAAACACCTTGGTGGGCTGCCCATCACTCGCGTCATAGCCACTCATTTACACACCGATCATACCGGCAATGCCGGTTGGATCACTCGAAAATGGAACTGTCCGCTGTGGATGAGCCGTAGCGATTTCTATATGTGTAAAGTCATGGCTGCCGATGGCCCGACGGACGTACCGGATGATGCGATTAAATTTTATCGAAGAGCCGGTTTTTCCGAAGAAAAACTAGATCAATACAGAAAACGATTCGGCCAATTTGGCGCCAACATGGACCCACTACCCGCGGGATATAACCG
>JBLHNZ010000339.1:0-4736 GCA_047623245.1 Oceanicoccus sp.
TGCCTATTCAAAGATAGGCGTTTTAAACAATGTCGTTGCGAGCGGTAGCGCGGCAATCTCCTGCAGGCCGCTCCAATTCAGATGATTATGTACACTCTACACGATGAGATTGCCGCGCTTCGCTCGCAAAGACGAGTTTCTGGATGCGCACTAACTAGAAGTCTTTTTCCCCGAGCGTTAGAAAAACGCCATGACCGCGCCCGCTAAACCTCCGAGTAAAAGAGCTATTGTAGCTAACATGCCGACCATAAACCCAGCACCTCGGCTTTTGGGATCCGCTAGGTAACCCCAGCAATACATTGCGCGCCCAATAATAAAAGCAAGCCCCAAAATTGCACCGTACAGTTCACTCATATATTGTCCAAACAACCACAACGCTGGTATCACTACAACGATCTGCTCTAGAGTATTGAGCTGTACTCTTAACATGCGTTCTAATCTTGGATCGCCAGTCATCGCAGGTGCCGCAATTCCAGACTTACCTCGAGCAGCGCCTACCATCATGATAAAAACATAATACTCTACTAATATTAGACCAATAGTTACTGCTATCATGTGCATGGTTTACTCCGAATTCATTGTTTGATTATTTTTGAGGTCGTTGAGTTAAACATGAACCGGTTGTAAACAAAACTTTAATGTTCTAGATGCTCTTCTTTTTGCTTTTACCGAAACCTTCTCTTGACTTATGAAAAAGATAGGACGAGAATTGCGAGTCTCAATTACTGAAAGCAACACAATTATTATGAATACCATTAACCGCTTACAAAAACCCGTGTTTACGACACGCTCAAGCATTTCTTATATGCTATGCAGTGTCACAGTGCACTGGCATACACGGAGCCGTTCCTAAGGTATAAACATCGATATTTATTGATTTAAAAAAGCCTTCGAGAACTCAGATTCCGGAGGCTTTTTTCGTTATGACTCACCACTCTTTTCGAATCTAAACCAAAGCCTCCCTATTTCTGACGTTCTCTGGCATTAAGTTTTTTTGTTAGGCCAATGAGGAGTCCGTCATGGAAAAGACGTTGCAACGCAATATCATCAGGATTTACCTGATGGTTTTTTTTCAGTCAGCAATGATTATTACAGCCGTCATCGTACCGTTGCTTCAACGTCATGGCTTAAGTATGGCTCAAATACTGCAAACACAAGCCTTGTTTGCAGCGATGGTTGCTGCCTGCGAAGTTCCTAGCGGTTACTTGGCAGATTTGTGGGGACGAAAAAATACCATTGTATTGGGTGCTGTAATTTGCCTCGCCGCTTTTGCGTGGTTGACACAAGCCGACAGCTTTATCGATTATCTTCTTTTCGAGTTTCTTGTGGGTATTGGCATAAGCTTGAATTCTGGCGCCGACTTGGCTTTAGTTTACGACACACAGAACGCGCTAAACGAATGCAGCAGTCAATATCACGGCGATAGCGGGAAACATGTTTCTCGACTTACTACAATTGAAGGTATCGGCGGCGCGATCGCGGCAATTTTTGCCAGCGTATTTATCCAATGGTCACTTGATGCGATACTTTGGGCACAGCTAACTATTAGTCTTATGGCTCTACTTTGCGCGATAAGGCTCACGGAAGCACCGCGAAAAATTGTACTCGGAAGCCATCGAGAAAATGCGAGCCAACTACATCGAGAGGTTGTCGATGATCCACTCATCTTGTGGATAGCAGCAGCGATCGTAGCACTGAGTTTATCGGCGTTATTTTCTTTCTGGCTGTACCAAAAATACTGGGAACTTCAGAATATCCCGGTAACGTGGTTTGGCTATGTTTGGGCGACGCATTGTATTTTTCGCAGTATTAGTGCTCATTACGCATCTGCGGTAGAGCAAATGCTTGGCCCGAGAAAGCTAATTTTGCTGATTGCGTGTTTGCCGATAGTAGGTTTTTTGGGCATGGGGCTTTTTGGTGGAGGGCTAGGTTTGGCACTTTGTCTTGCCTTTCCTATTAGTCGCGGTCTTAGCCTCGTGGTGTTTTATCAGGCGTTCAACAAACGCCTGAGTACAGAGTTTCGTGCTACCGTAAACTCACTCGTGAGCCTAGGAATTAGAGGGATTTTTATCGTCACCGGACCATTGCTAGGCTTCTTGGTCGACTTCCAGGGAGTGCAGTTTAGCTTGTTGGTTCTGGCGGCAATTTTTATCCCCATTTATGCTGTTGTGTTATTACCGCTTAGTGGGAAAATTAAGCAGCAGCAAAAGGCCAAGGTTGAAGAGGCACAGCTGGTAAGTAATCAGGCTATTAGTTAAAAATTGGAAAAAGAGAGACGGCTAAGAAATTGTTCGCTGTCTCTCTTTTTGTTCGTTGATTAGAGAGGGGTAATAACCATATCGCCACGCAGATAACTCACTGTATGTCGTTTAATGGAATGATTTGAGACATGTTTACGTTTTCGTTTTTCACTAAAATTCGAACTGGCAGCAAAGAATGTTGACCTTTAACCCTATGGATAATCAACCATAGCTTAACCTGCAAACTCCTGAGCTTATACTAGGGTTTAGGTGTTTCTTCTTGTCTTTGTCCAAAAAATCCCGAGAGCAGATCACGTTCTTCTTTGCTGACCGACGCTGCGGAGCCTTCAGATTCAATAGTACCGTGACTGACACGGTTGCGCCCTGTTTGCTTGGCTTCATAAAGATACTTGTCAACTCTGGCGACAAATTGTTCCGGGGTGTCATCTTGTTTAGCCGTATATAAATCGACACCTAGACTCGCGGTTATCTGAATGCTTTCACCCTCAACCACTACTGGAGTCGCTTCGATATTTTCTTTAACTCTTTCCGCGACTTGCAAACCCAACAATAAGTCTGTGGCCGGTAAAATCAGAGCAAACTCTTCACCACCATACCGACAGGCTATATCGAGACGCCTAATCACTTTAGCTAATTGGTTTGCCGTAGAAATGAGCGCCTGATTACCTGCTTCGTGACCCCACGTATCATTGACTTGTTTAAAGTGGTCTAAATCGAGCATGATCAGTATGGTGGGTTGATTAGTCCGACGCGTACGTTCCATTTCCTGCTCTAGAGTGAGCCGAAAATGCCGGAAATTATACAATCCCGTTAAAGTGTCCTTATTGACTTGCTCGGTAAGCTCAAAAATTTCTTTGCGTAATGCTAATGCCTGATCGATAACAAGACAGGAGCTCTCACCTACCGGGCAAGACGGAACCCCTTTTTGGTATTCTTCTTCGATGTTAACAGAGTTTAGCTCAGTCACTTAAAAACCTTGGAATAATACGATGACGATTCGATTCAAATAGCGATTCTATTTTAACCAAACCAGTGAAGAGGTCGAGAGAAAAGTCAAAAACCGTGGTATGAATCAATAAGAAAAAAACTTTTAAGTGACACATAAGCGATGTTCATCTTACAAATTGGGTGGGTTTTTCGATTTCATATAAGGCATCCTTTATCGTTTCAATGCGTTCTTCCAGAACAATTTGAGCATCGTATAGTCCGCGATTGTAAAAATACGGGCCTATCTCTTCAGAAAAAAAATCCAGCAAAAAATAGGCGTCAAACTGTCCTATTTCTCGGTCGAGCTCTTCACTAAAATAGAGTTGTATTTTTTTAGCGATAACCTCCTTTTCATTCTTGGAAAACTCAATACCCAACATCTTTTTCCTGTCCTTCTAGAACGAAAGTCCATTTCGCCTTTTTCGCCGTAGTTCCACCCAATAACGACAAATTCACAGGCATTTGCAACGACGACGACACTTTTTCCTTTTTCCTTTTTCCACTACACCTTTTCCAGTGACAAGATACCAGACTTGGCTCTACATTAGAATATTTGATTAAATGGCTCTCATCAAAAGAGACCAAAACATCTTCTACGAAGGGAGTTCCCTCAATCTTATTGCGTTGATATACACCTCCGGATTTGCAATATTCGCTAAAAAGCGACTATTGGGAAGACAGGCAGCTTCACTGAATTCAGCGAATTCTAAACTGCTATCACAAAATAGGATATCGAAAGACAAACGATCTAGACCATATAAGCCTCTATGGATCATGTTAGCTGAAAAGACCAGTAAGTCACCCACCTCCATGGAGATTGTTTGTCCCGCCGGCAAGTCATCGGAACGACGTCGGCCATTGATCTCCGTTCTTACATCAAACTCTAGCGCTGTATCCCAGCGTCTATGGGTGCCCGGAACTAATTCCAAGCCGGGTTCAGACATTAATGGAACGCGAAAGTGAATCACATTGACGTTCATAAGCTTTCTTTTCTGCTCCTCCACACTCATATCATTAAATTGAATATCGCGATGCCAGTAATTTTTTTGCTCAATATTTTTTGGATTGAAGAATAACTGCGTATTCATAAAAGCGGGTACGCCGGGGAATATATCCTCGACTATATTTAAAATTTTTCGGTGGGTGACAAATTGAAAAAGCGCTAGGCGTTGTTGGTCCGGAAGATATTTCGAATGGGAAATAGAAGCACTGTTTACTGCCCCTCTATTGTAAAAATCTTCATGGCTTTCCTTCCAGTGTTCGTGAAATTCTAATAGAATTTCATGCAAATCTTCTAGTTCCGACGATTGAAAGAGTTGTCTTAGAACCAAAAAACCGTTTTTCTCATATTCATCTCGTTGAGTCATTTCCCCACCTTGTTTTCCTCAGTACACCTTTCCCCAATATAATTTGACAAAAATCGACAAATCCAAGCTAAGCGAAGAGCCGCGAAAAACAGAATGAGATCGGCACAGGAGAGCCAAAATA
>JBLHNZ010000340.1:0-4733 GCA_047623245.1 Oceanicoccus sp.
GTTCGTCTTCGCGTTACTTACTGGCAGAACGCTCTTTGATCAGCAGCGCTTTGAGCTTGGTGGGGTCGTCAGGGAGTGGTTTAGGGGCTAAAGACATGGTGCGAATGATACCGCACCAACGCTAGCCTACCGAGTTAAAATGCAGTGATTCGTGCGGTTGATTTTTCCATAAATCAAAGCCGTCGAGGAGCCAATTCAACTGCTCACCATTGAGCGTGATCGTCGCACCCGAATGACCGGCAGGCCACTTGAAGCGTTGCTTTTCCAGACGCTTGTACCAGAGGCAGAAACCGTTCTTTTCCCAGTACAGTATTTTGAGTTTATCGCGGCGCGGTTGATAAAGACAAACAACGTGGCTTCGAATGGATTGAGCTCAAACTCTTGTTCGACCAACAATGACAGCCCCTGTATCGCCTTTCCAAAATCGACAGGCTCGACACACAAATAGACCCCTGGCAGTCCCGGATCGGGGAGCATCCTGAAGCGTGACTCGTGGCAATAAACTCGGATAGCCATCGTGGATCGGGCAGGCGTGTAAATTGCAATTGGATATGACTCATTTGGAGCTTGACGCACACATCGGTCACGGGAGCATTGACGACTTGTGTAAATACCGGTTTGGTTTTAGTCTCAGTAGCTGACGAACGTTTGAAGTAGCTACGCCAGCGGTACAGGTTTTGCACGGGAATATTCTGCGTCTGTGCGTATTCCCCCAGCGCCCCGTCGAAGGCATCGGCTTTGAGAGGCTGTTCAGACCAGTATTGTTGCTTTGCTGTGAGTTTTGACATGATGTTTTCCTTGGGTGAAAAACACTGATGATGGCGGAACCGGGGCAGAGTTTTTAGAGGTAGATGCCGAGACGCTTACGCTTGAGAAAAATCAGAGGGTATCTATACTCAACCAGCGGAAATGACTATATTGCCCAGGAATTTAAAGATTTCACTTCTTCTTCCAGTCTATGGAAAATTCTGGAATCAACGAAAAAATGACATTTTATGACATGGTCGAAGCGGACCATACTTTTTCAAAAAAAGAGTGGAGAGAAGAGCTATTCAGGCAATCAGAACGCTGGCTCTTGAATATTGAATCCGAATAGCACACGATCATCCATAGTGCTTTAGCAGTTCAACTAAGACAGTTTTCGTCCGGGAAATCGTTTCTGATCCATAACCCAGCTCTTTTTTTAACTTGTAGAATATCGCAATACACATCACATAAACTGGAACTAGCTCTTTTTCGGTTATATTCCCGTACTCCAAAAATGCAGACTTTATTTTATTCAAATGTTCATACTTGCTTCCGTCTAAAAAAGTAATTATATCTCTTGGATTATGATAAAGAGCGGATGAAATGAACGTTGTAAAATCCAATCCGAAAGTTTTTGATTTGCCAAAATCCTCCCAATCAAAAATTATCAACCGGCCATCTTTCTCACCAAGATTGTTTAACGAAAAATCACAATGCTGAGCCTTTACCGGCAGCTCCCTATATCGGTTAACATCAGCGGCATAAATAAACCTACAAAGCTCCTTGTAAACATCCGGTTCGATATAAACGGCAATCTTCTCTAGAACGTGATGAAAATTATTCTCAAGAATACTATGGTCGTCATAAAGATGCGCCTCCTCACTTACAAAGAAAGTGGGTAAATCTTCCGCCCAAATTTTTTTTTGTTTAGAGTGTAGGGCTACGCTAATGGCGCTATGATCCACATATTCGTTTACAACATATTCGCGCCGACCTATAGATTTTAACAACAAAGGGGTTGGTACAAATTGCGGGAATTTCTTATGGGCATCTATGAGCGAACCGTATTCTTTCTGTCCTACGCCATCTTCGACCACTTTTACCATGAATGATTTTTCCCCTGAGTTGACGCTCAGGTGAAAAAGCAAACTGTATTGATCCTCAAAATTGAATTCCACAGTATCCAAAGGGTCAACGAGCGCTTCCGCCTCAAGAAAGTGACGGATGACTTCTATCATTTTCTCAGCCTAAAAATATAACCCGCTTCTTTGTAATGCAACAAATCTAAATAAGATAGAAGTAGGATTGAATATCGTCTAAAATTGCTCTTTTTTGATTGGTTCTTTTTATAGAATTTTTCTCGAAGTAATCTGGAAAAAGCGACCAATACAAGAGGCTGATTGAATTTGGAGGCGATAACGTGCTTTTCGACGACAGTGAAACCAGTTTTTTTCATTAAATATCTAAAGGCAATATAGTTATTAAAAAACAATATACGCACAAATCTGCAAAATTTTTCATTCACTCCTAAATTAAAGTTCTCCGCTATAAAAAATAAGGTTCCATCTTCTGATAGTAGTTGACTAACAAGCTTAAGAAGCTCATTTGGTGATATAGGCCGATTTTCCATGCCTCTACAATTTTCAGCAACAATACAGTCATACTTGGAACCAGTAACTATCTTACCCCTACAAAAAGAAGAATCGTGCTGGCTTTTCAGGACAACATCTTGGCCATTTTTAGCTTTCGAGTAAACACTACATCCACCGTCAGGGTAAACAACGAGAATATCGGCGCCTGCACCCGTAGAGAATAGTTCAGGATACCTATCGAAAATCATAAAGCTGTTACAAGTAACATTGAATCGTTTAGATGTTCTTTTTTCGTGCAATTATAATTACGTCAGGCGAAATTGGTGCCAAAAATGCACGGTTGAAAACACGATCAAGGAACCTACCAAGTTTGCTGTTGTAAACATCTACGCTGATTAGCTTATGCCTAAACATCCATGAGCCAATCGAAATACGACGCACAACTTTAAAGCCAGCGGAATCTAGGAGTGAGTTCAGTTTTTTATGCGTTAGATCTTCGTCCGTAGTCCCTCCTGTAGCTTTCGAAAAGAGATTCATAAGGCTAGAGGGGTTTCGGTGATTATTAATGATCAAAGTACCTTGATCATCCAAAAGAGCGTGAAGCTTATCGAGAACCGGTATGCGTAGTTCATCTTCAGCATTCCCAAAAAATCTAAAACTAGATATGACATCAAACTTCGGAAGCTCTACATCGTCATTTAAAATATCTGCTAAAACAAACGTAGTTTTCGAACACTTCTCTTTCGCTACAGATATCATATTTTCGGATACATCAACACCAAATGATACCGGGAAATGTTGTTCAAAAATCTGCGTTACTCGACCAGTTCCACATGCGAAGTCTAAGTACGTCTCTCCGGGCCCTTGCACACCACTATATCGACCCAAGCGCGGTATAATTTTGTTTAGGATACTCGCTTCTCTTTCGAGCATGTATCTTCCAAAATCATCCGCCAAGATACCCTTATCGTAGTCATGCGATCGGTTAATATGACTTTCTTTGTAACTCATAGCTTATACCCCTTCATACATTGATTCCCGTGACCAAATTCTGATGGCAATTAACTCCTTGATAAAGCTAAAGGGTGTTAATTACTTCAGTATCAAAAACTGTGAAATCTAACGAACCAACCACTTTGCCTATGGCGATAATTTTAGAAACTCGAAAACTGAGACTGCATGGCCGTGTTCGTCAAAGCAGGTTTTGCCTACGTCGTAAAATTACGGACCTTCAACTCGTTTGCCGTGAACCCCTAGTTACAGTGCAAGCTATTCTTATAAACCACAATGCGGGTCATATATTGCACAGTATGCTCACCCTCTTACCATTCTCCCATAATGCCAGCGCAAGTCATCGAGATCAATTGCAATCCGTTCATTTCCGCAACAACCTACATGTCCTCTCCAAAGACGAAAGGGTAAACAGATGTGCTAATAAATGAACTGCGTATCACGCTCAAATAACGCGGCCCACTGCCCACTACAAATGCGTCGTAACTTTGGTTTGCCGTCGACTGCATTGCCTTTAACGCCATAGTACTTAACGTCGTCAGTCTTGAGATCAACGCCTATTAAATCAGAAGGTCCGTGAAGAAGTTTAAAACGTTGGGGGGTCCAGACAAGAACCTAGACACCCATTACGGTAATGGTCGGATTGGGTGCGGACTCTGGAGTTGGTTCCGGACTAGGATCCACGGGGGCTAGATTACCGATGGTCGCAAATATGACGTAGAAAAAGCTGCGAGACTTCACGTACCCGCCATACCGTCTGAGTAACACTACCACCGAGCCCATACTGGCGGCGGCAAGGAATCCAGAAATCGCTCTATCGACGCGGAAACTGCTGGGTTCACATATTCTCTCACGATCTGTAGCCACTGTGGTGGTGCAGTGAGGATTATTGCCTGTATCGGGGACCCATCGGTCACCAAGAAAATTTTAGCTCACTTGGATGCTAAGTCCGGGGGGGCCACCAGCGTGAATCAAATACCAGAGCCACGGGCGGCGCCACAAGAGAGCTTGTGGGCCTGCCCATAAGCGTAGCGAGTGCTGTGGGTATCGATTAGGAGAACAGGGAAAGGATGATAGGTGCTGCTCAAGGATGAGGCAGGTAGGATAGGTTGCGGGCCGGAAAGCGTAAACGCTAAAACGGCCGGTGCACCATTGATTTATGCTTAATAACTGTACAGTTGAGTACTAATAATAGCCTGTCGATTGCCAGTAGCCGGGACCTTGTAGTAGCTTGAGCGTAAGCGTCAGGTGAAGTACCCCATTGCTAGTCAGGCATATTCCATGGCATGAGTGGTTCAATATTATCCATGTCAGCACCAGGCAATTTCTCAAATAACCAACACAGATAACGGTACGGCTCTTTGCCGTTCGCCTTGGCACTTT
>JBLHNZ010000341.1:0-4716 GCA_047623245.1 Oceanicoccus sp.
ACGTACCGGATGATGCGATTAAATTTTATCGAAGAGCCGGTTTTTCCGAAGAAAAACTAGATCAATACAGAAAACGATTCGGCCAATTTGGCGCCAACATGGACCCACTACCCGCGGGATATAACCGCATCATCGATGGACAATATATCGACATTGGCGGACGTGAGTGGCGTGCAATAATCGGCCACGGGCATGCCCCTGAACATGTTTGTCTTTACTGCCCGGAGTTAAAAATTATTATTGCGGGCGATCAAATATTGCCAAAAATAACGCCCAACGTTAGCGTACAACCTTCTGAACCTTTGGCAAATCCCCTGCGTGACTGGATCGCTTCCTGCGCTCGATTTAGGGAAGTTTTACCCCCGACGTTGCTGGTTCTTCCTGCGCATGGCAGTCTCTTCGAAGGCTTACACGAGCGTCTCACAGCGCTAATCGATTGGCATGAGGTCGCACTGGAAAAACTTTACGTCTTATGTGAAACACCAAAACGAGCGGTAGATGTGTTTCCCGCACTGTTTAAAAGCACTATCACCGACCGCAGCTTTTTTCCCGCAACGGGAGAAGCGATAGCACATTTACACTGTGCGCTGGAGCGCCGTATGCTAACGTTTGAAGAAGACGAAAACGGTGTCGTTTGGTGGCGCCAGGCATAAATTTTTCTTAGATGTTCCAGTTGTCGAAATTGGAACACTTTCGCAAACAGGTGGTTTTGTAGATAAGGATTACGATTCGGAAAAAAGCTCGAAATTGGCCCTTTAGCTGTCGAGGGAAAAAGAAGCATATAACGCGCGATGATCTGACAGACGATGCCAAGGTGCTCCCGAGAGTACTTCTGCGTCTAGCAAATTTAAGTTTCGATAGTAAATTCTATCCATCGGAAATATCGGCATCCGCGCGGGAAACGTTTTTGCCGGTTTTCCGTAAATATTTGTATAGGCCTCATCAAATGACAAGTCACTAACCAAACTACGGTGGAGAGAGGAGTTCCAATCATTAAAATCTCCCGCGATTATTGTTGGCGCGCTCTTCGGGATTTTGTCCTCCAACAACTTTACTAACATCTCAAGTTGCTTTTTCCGTTCTCGCGAAAACAACCCAAAATGAACACAGACCACATTAACGCCAACAGACAATTTTCCATAAAGAATACCTCTTTGCGAAAACCACCACTGACTAACATCCACATTATCGACATTCAGAAATGGACTTTTGCTCAGAATAGCATTTCCATGGTGACCCTTTTGATAAATTGCGTTTCGCCCATAGGCGTGATGGGGCCACACTTCATCGGCCAAGTATTCTAATTGAGGGTATGTGAACTGATCAGATTTATCGGAATCAGGAAAATGCCGGGGCTTAGATTTAGAGCTTTTTCCTACCACCTCCTGCAAGAAGACAAGATCGGCGTCAAGCGTCCGGATCGCGTGGCGTAGCTGCTGAATGATGGGCCGTCGATTAGCTGCACAAAAACCTTTGTGAATGTTATAAGTACCAACTCTAAGCTCACTATTGTCGAATGCCATATATTCTCTCACTACATCCAATATCTAATAACCCGTAAAACCCAGCCGAATAAAACCGAGCCGCTCCATAAAGAAGCGTCGAAGCGGTTAAGCTGGTGCGAATTAGCGATATCCTCTTCAAGTAATGAACCCAAACGGGCTATCGAATTCTGAGAAGACAATACGACATCTACCTCAAGATCGTGATAGAAACTGCGATGATTTAAGTTACTACTACCCATAATACACTGATCATCAACCAGCATACATTTTGCATGTAACATGCCCGCTTGATAGCAATAGATCGACATCCCAAGGCTGAGTAAATCCGCGTAATAGGTAGAACTTAACAGAGGAAAAAGTACCACATCAGACCTATCGGCTACGATTAGCTTGACGTCTACACCTTGATGTTTGGCATTCTTTATCGCTCTAATTACCGCACCAGATGGTGAAAAATAGGCGCTACAGATCCAAACTCGGTGTTTTGCTTGACCGATCCGGTAAACCAGTAAACGGTTACTTAAACGCCTTAATCGTATCGAGCTATTGCTGCGAAAATATCTCAGCCTGTTTGACAACCCCGCCGCTTCACGACGAAACCAAACACTGTCGAAATTATCAACTAAATTGCAAACGGGACTTCCCGTAAGCCTTACACCGTAGTCGCGCCAGGGTATTACACTATCTAAGTGATCGCCGCTAATATTGAAACTACCACACCAAGCTACGTTATCGTCGACGACGCATACTTTCCTATGATCTCGCTGATTCATTAACGTAACAAAATGTATAAACTTCTCTAAGAAACCACCGGTTCGTATAGACCACTTATAGTTATTCAAATACCAGGGCAGCGGATGAAAGATTCTAACCTCGGCGTTAGATGGAGATAAAAGCCGTGCCAATGACTCCCCATCCTGGGAAGAACCGACTCCATCGACGACTACCCTAACTTTCACACCACGATCTGCTGCACTCTTTAGCGCTGAGGCAATTTTGTTCCCGAGATGATCCAATGAAAATATATAGACAGCCAACACAATCGTCGATTGTGCTGCTTCGATATCGGCGACTAGATTATCAAAATATCCCTGAGCGGAGCTGAATATTTGCTCTGTATCCCAGCCTCTGGCAGACTGTTCCATTGCTAACCATTTCATGTTTTTTATTTTAGACAAGAAGAACGCCTCGATGAACTGTCACTCCGAAAACAATCCATCATAACGATTTTTCAGAACATGATATGCGCCAATTTGGCTGTGTTTCAACAAAAAAACTGCCCCGAAATTACGCTTTCACCCCACCTCAAATAACCGTAAATATCGCAGGAATCCTACCGCCGTCCTCTCTGACACAGCTCACGCGAATTAAGCCCCCCTAAAAAGATAGTAAAAAAGATCTGCATTTACCACAACGACTTTAGATTTGTGCAATTATTTACGTGTTTACGAAAAGCTTTTTAAAGGAAAAAAACTTCCTGTAAAACTCAGCCGAAATTTCATGGAAATTAAGTATTCGACATTATGAAAGAATTGATATGTAGAAAAAGGTTTTGCATAAATAGCTCATTGGATAATAATGCAAAGAGAGTAAATCTAGTTCAAGTTGTCCTTCTAAACCTCACCTTTTCTATACTGATCTAACGTGGCGACTCGTCAACACAACTTGCATACTGATAGCTGGAGCATCCCTGTCAGCTTTGCTCGATAACCTCTCTAACCCTTACAGCAAGAACGTCACAATTGGCGTGATGCAATACACCATTTGCAGTCGATCCCAGTAACAGTTTTACTCCATGACGTCCGTGACTACCAACAACAATCAGGTCACATTCTTCCTTTTCAGCCTTGTCGACAATCAAATCTATTGCTCGACCAAAATCAATAGTAATTAAACTCTTGCTCAAACCCTTGTCTTCAACCATTTTCGCCAGCTTTTCGAAAAGCACTTCCCTGATTTTTTCTTCGCTATAGGGGACAATATAGTCGGACCATTGACTGTACAGGGTCACTGGATTGTCCGTGACATGAATTATATTGATCTCGGCTTCGTTTGCAGCTGCAATATCTACTGCAGTCTGGAGTATTTGCTCTGACTCATCGGATAAATCAACAGCAACCAACACCTTTTTGTACATCATCATCATAAATCTCCTTAATTATAGGGGAAAATAAACCCCCACTTTAATATACTAGTCAAAAATCAACATCAAGCTTTGACCCGTATCAAGAAATACAATGGTATTCAAATCAAAATTAGGACAATATACTATAATTGTTATGCTGCCCTATTTCAGGTAAATATTGTCTATTTTTTATAGCCGTACTTTGAGGAACCAAAAAGAGAAAAGCGAAAAAAAAATTACCTCATACGTTTTGAAAGACGTTAAGATAATGCGGCATAGGTCGAAAAAATGAGTGTGAAACACGTATCTAGCCACTACAATTTGGAACATGGAAATAGTATTTATTGCGAGGCTTACGTTAATGAAAAATATATTAGTAATTGCAGACCCTTATAACAATGAGCAAATTGCTTATTCTACAGCCCTAAAATTGGCCAGTTACTCATCTGCCCGCGTTCATGTAGCTGCATTTTGCTACGAATCGATAAATACCGACACGCAGTCCGGTGAAGGAAGCCTGAAAGAGAAGCTGATTCAGTACCAGCTACAATGGTGGGACAAGTATATTCAACAAACATCTTCAGAAACCGAAGTTAGTTGCGAAGTAGTTTGGGAGAAATATCTTCACGTATGGGTCCTAAACCACTGTAAAGAGGAACATTACGATTTGGTAGTTAAAACAGGCCATCGCAGTGAGTCCCCATTTCACACACCCACTGACTGGCAACTTTTTCGGGATTCAACCGTACCGATTTATAGTGTCTACGAGGAAGCACACAAATCCAAAAAGAACGTTTTAGTCGCACTTGATATTTTGACCGACAATCAAGACAAACAGGATATGAATCGTCGACTGCTAGAAGAAGCCTTTCGCTTTTCCGTTCTGACTTGTGCAACTTTACATTGCTGTTATGCAATAAAAATTACTGCAATCGTTAAGGAATTAGAACTTGTCGATGTTGCAAGTCATGCCCACCAACAAGAAGATGCGGCTAGAATTCGATTTAAAGAATTAATGGATGAATATGACATCAAGGATGAAAATCTGCATATTAAAGAAGGGACGCCCTGGAAGGTAGTCGCCAG
>JBLHNZ010000342.1:0-4711 GCA_047623245.1 Oceanicoccus sp.
GTTTCTGGATGGGTACTGACTAGTGCCCATCCAGAAATAGGCGTTTTAAACGATGTCGTTGCGAGCGGTAGCGCGGCAATCTGATTTTTAACGTATTGATTGTTATGGACTAATTCTAACGCCCAAGATTGCCGCGTCGCTACGCTTCTCGCAATGACACTGTTTCTGGATGGGTACTAGTTAGCCGTGAGCTCACTCGGCACAGGATAGTTCACACCCAGAAAGAGCCTCGCGATATACGAGTCGATGGCAGGAAACACGACATTAGCGATATTAGTTTTCAGCCTCGGATTATCGTCACAAATATAAATCTACGCACGGCTCATCGCGCTCTCTATCGTGGGTAATTCATGGGCAATTTTTGCGTGATGATGCCAAACAACCCGACCGGAACCATCGACAAAAAACGTCGCCGACCGCTGCCACCGCGTACCGGTATCCTCACGATTGTGAATACCCTTAAATAACAGGGAAAATACCGCAGCAAGCGTCGCTAATCCGGTAAAATGATTCCGGTCAGAAAACCCAATACCCCATTGTCCATGCAGTTCTCTGTCCGAACTATGAATATGGATAATGCCTGCCGTGCCACCGATTTTTGCGAGCCAATTTTTGGTAATCTGAGCATCTCCATGGGTCACTGCAATGAAGTCAATGTCGGGATAAAGAGTTGCCCAGTTTCGCATTGACTTGACTGTGGCTTCGGCGAAAGGACAACCGGAATGGCGAAGAAAACCGATCATTTTCTTGTTTGTTGAATGAACGTCGGGCAAAGGTGGTGCCGTATCGCCCACCGCCAGACTCTTAGCGACCTGTTGCTCCTCAGGTTTAGAAAATCCTATACCCATTTACGCCTCTCCAAAGATTAAAAATTGGATATCATAACGCCTAAACAAACAAACTATGAACTACCAACTATCAACTATCAACTATCAACTATCAACTATGAATTAATAAATTGTTTTCCCTAAGCTTCACCATGCGCCCTTCGATATCTATATAGTTCTAAAATTAGCGTTCCAATTTTCACTCAATACTTTGTAAACCCTGGAACCTAGCCCCCTTTGCTATTAGCTATGGTGCCGAAAAAATTGAAGCACGATCAATGAAAAAATCGAACATAGCTATTGCTGTTGTGCGGGTTCAACATTGTGTTACCCATAATCGCCTATTTATAGTAATGTACCTCGTTTCGAAATCGAACAGTGTCCTACCGATTCATTACGACTGGAGTTTATATGTCCGACGTTCTATCTCAGCCTCTTAAGCTGCCCTGTGGTGTCATAGTGCCCAATCGTTTAGCGAAGGCCGCTATGACTGAAGGGCTAGCCACCGGTAATGGCGTGCCCACCCCCGAACTTGAGAGGCTCTACCGGATGTGGAGTGAAGGAGGGGCTGGCATGTTGTTATCGGGGAATATCCAAGTCGATGCCGACCATCTCGAACGACCAGGTAACGTGGTCATCGACTCGAAACCCGACGATACCATGAAAGCGGCATTGGCAAGCTGGGCAAGTGCGGCGACGACCAACGGCAACCAGTTTTGGGCGCAGATCAGTCACGCTGGTCGGCAGACGCAGACCAATATTAATAAACATCCCAAAGCACCTTCGGCAGTGAAGGTCGGACTTCCCGGCGGCCAGTTTGGACAACCTGTTGCGCTGACGATCGAAGAAATAGAAAATATTGTGGAGCGTTTCGCTGTTTGTGCAGCCGCCTGCAAGGAGGCAGGGTTTACTGGTGTGCAGATTCATGCAGCCCACGGCTATCTCTTGTCTCAATTTTTAAGCCCTCGCAGCAATCTGCGGGATGATAAATACGGTGGCGCGCTGGAGAATCGAGCGCGTGCATTGCTCGAGTGCGTCGCAGCAATAAGAGAGGCAGTCGGTCCCGACTTTCCGGTAGCAGTGAAGCTCAATAGCGCCGACTTTCAAAAAGGCGGCTTCGCGTTTGAAGACAGCCTGCTCGTTGCAGAATGGCTCGAACAAGCAAGCGTCGATCTCATCGAAATTTCTGGCGGCACCTACGAGCAGCCTAGATTGCTAGGGGTCGAAGGAATGGAAGCGGCCGAAGAACCCGATATTCAGCATTCAACAAAAATGCGGGAAGCTTATTTTGTCGACTTCGCCATCGCGATGCAGGAAAAAGTTTCGATACCGCTAATGGTAACAGGGGGGTTTCGCCATCGCGATGTTATGGAACAAGCTGTAGAAAGCGGCGGCGCAGACTTGATAGGAATAGGTAGACCGATGTGTGTAATGACTGATGCACCCAAGCAGCTCTTGAAAGGATTAGAGGAACTACCGCGCTACGAAAGCGAACTGGCGTTCTTCCCGAACTGGCTGTCATTTTTGAATACTATCAAACCTTTACGAGCGATGGCGACTTTCGGCGTACAATTTTGGTACTACGCCCAGCTCGACGAGCTCGGCACCAAGGGAAAAGCCGCTCCGGAGATTAGCCCGTTTGCTGCTACGCGGCGAGTTATGGCTTTGCAGAAGAAGCTGTTAGCGTAACCTCACAAACTTAAAACCCCTCGACTTTAGCCTATCCAAAAACATCGCAAAGGCTAAAGTTGAGAAAATCGCCATACCGAGTACTAAACCAGTAACTTCGTTTTACACTATGCAGATAGCTGTATTATTAAAACGACCTGCCTTGATCGATCAACTATACCGCGTCGGCGGTCTCATCCAACTTACACACTTTCTCACTGAGCGCCCAAAGCTGCTGCGCCACACCAGGACTGTTAGCTTCTTTTGTTGCTCTGGACTTTTTACAGTGGGAATAATAATTACCACCCAAACTTTCTTTTTTCTCGTAAGCTGCACAGAACGCAGTGGTCGATGCCCCTTGGTTGGTGTTTTTTGTAAAAGGACTAATGAGTTTCATAACAAATGCAGCGCGAGAATTTCGAGCGATATCGGTTGTAATAAGAGTTCCCGGATGTAGAGAGCAAGCGGTTAATCCTCTATCCGAGTAACGTCGCTGCAGCTCATTAGCAAAAAGCGTATTTGACAGTTTTGCCTGGCCGTAGGCAACCATGAAAGAATAGCTTAACTTTGAAAGGGGAAAATTGCTGAAATTCAGGGTTGCAGGATAACGATGACTTTCACTTGAAACCATAATTACACGCGGTTCCTTCGCAGCTAACAGCTTATCCATGAGCAGCCGAGTCAAAAGAAAATGACCAAAATGGCACACGCCTACAGTCATTTCCAACCCGTCTTCTGTCTCGCTATATTTCGGCATGGTTAGGCCAGCGTTACAAATGAGTACGTCAATCGTTTTTATATCGAGCTGCTCACAAAACTGTTTGATGTTCTCGAATGAAGCCAAATTCAACTGCCTAAACTCTGCCTTAGCATTGGGGTGCTGTTCTTTTGCTTTGGCGACAGCTTCTTCGCCTTTTTCGACACTTCTACATGCAAAAATAACATTCGCGCCAGCGGCCGCCAGCGCTCTCGCTGCTTCATAGCCGATACCCGTATTTGCTCCCGTTACAATAATGTTCTTCCCGTTCAAATCGATATCGGCAAGCACTTCATCTGCGGTCGTTCTTGACCCAAAAGGTTTTTTTGCTTTCGTTGCGCTCATCATTATATGTTTCCAGTTCAATTATAGTGACGCTATCTTGCCTCAGTTTTGCCTAACACGAAAGCCTTAAATAACTGACTATTGATTCTAAAAAAGAGGTTGGTCGGACTCGCGATCCACTGCAACATTTGCCCGGAAAACACCTCTATGGAAGTAACACCGGACTCCCGACAACTGATGAAACTATTAGTTAAAATCATCAACCAATGACATCAGTCACTGGCTTAGGCAGGCGACATGGCAATTTGTTCGAGCTATCTACTAGGTATCTTGCAGGAATCTAGTTGCAGAATATTCTGGTTTGAACAGGAATTCACGCTGCAACTGGTAGGATTTTAATGAGCCGTCAACCGGACATTTAAAACTCAAATGGTACGCACATAATTGCAGGTTTTTTGTAAAGTGGGTTTCGCTACCGTATAACCTGTCACCGACGATGGGATGCCCTTGCTCCGATAGATGTCGGCGAATCTGGTGTTTTCTTCCCGTTTCTATAGTGACTTCCACCTCCGATTCGCAGGACTGTTCATCAAATCTAATCAGAGCGACGTGACTTAGCGCAGAGCGGGAATCTATATCACTGTTCAGGCTAACACTTTCACCTGATTTTGGAAAATGGCCCTGTATTATTGCTCGGTACTTTTTCGTTAATTGCCTTTTTTGAAAATACTGCGAAAATGCACCAGTAGTCGACTTACTGTGCGCAATAATAATAAGCCCGGTAGCGGCTCGATCAAGACGGTGCACAATAAAGGCTGGTCGGTCGTCGTGATTTTCTATCAACCGATTGATCGTACAATGGTCTCCCCATTTTGAGCCTTGACAGTATACTCCGTAAGGCTTAAACCAAATACTGTAGCCATCTTCATCGGCAATTTTCGTAGGTTCCTGCGCTTTCTCAGACAGTATTTTTTCATTGAAGTACAGATGAACAACATTACCTTTAACCAATGCTTTTTTGCTGCGCCGTAATCGTTGCACGCGATTCCCTGTCGATAACCAAACCGCACCTTTTTTCATCGCCATTTTTATTTGCTGCTTGGAGAGGCCCGTGCTGGCAGCGAGGCTGTCCACAGCATTACCTTGATTATGATCTTCAATAGTGAGATGTTTT
>JBLHNZ010000343.1:0-4684 GCA_047623245.1 Oceanicoccus sp.
CCTAAATAAGGCTTTCGTAGATAATAACTAGCGCAGCTTAAACCAGGATTTAGCGCCTTTATCGACATAGTCCATAGCTAATCTGAAAACATCCCTGCGCAAATTGTCAGCAATAACAATCATATCGTTGTGTAAAGAATTGAGTACTAACAGATCATCTTTTTGATTTGTCAAAGTCGACGGTTCCATGCTGTAGGTTATTGTATACATGGATTGGGAAAACGGTAAAATTCGTACCATCCACCCGTTCACCAGTAATTTTTTACCTTCCAACTGGCTAATAGCTTGCGATATAAGCTTGGGGTAAAAATTGGAAGTTGAGTAAAACCAGACTTTCGGTAATTTCGTCAGATTGTCGTGTCCATCCAGATGTCCCTCGCAAGACCAACAAGGCATAAGTTTCCTTAGGGTGTAAAAAGCGTATACGACTGGAACGACTTTCGTTTCTATCGGGAATCGATCAGGTTCACCAGACATTTGCCGAGGAGCAGCTTCGCACCGATAAGAACAATATTTTGTCGAGCTACTGTCAGTTTTTCCGTCAGGGGTGGCGAACCGACAACCAGGACAGGGTCTTTCGGTGAAATCAGAGGGTTGCGATAGCAGATCATTGAGTTCGAGAATGGTCGCTTTTTTCGCTTCTATATTAAAGCTATCATCTTTAATTCGCATTTTCTTCAATCTGTATCGAAATATAGCCCTAGAATCGGTTTATCATAGACCATAAATTTCCTATTGTCATCGACGCCCGAGGGTGTCGCGCTACTCCTCAATCGGGCTTCACTGTCCAAACCCCAATCGGTTATTTGGCAGTTATTGAATTGGGTCGCGGTTGAATTGTACTCTTTATGTCTACAATGAATCGATAGTGTGCTCAGTGTTACAGGCGGTGATTTTAAAATACCCACTTTACTCAGGAATGGCATTTGCGATAGAAAGAATATTAGCTCAGGCCGGCTCTGCTTTGTTTATCTTGGAAGATCCGATAGCTGCAATAACAATATGCACTATACTTGTCTTGAGTTGAGTATGTTCATCTGGAACCGGCCCACTATCGTCGCTGGTGGCCCGCTGCTCAGTGGTATGTTATTGTCGGTGGACTGCCGATAGTAGCTAGAGGCACAAAGGGCGCTTATTCTGCTCATATTCAACACTGCGTGGGGCACATCATGGTAAAGCAATCGGCTACTCCGAAAGATAAGGTAGCCAAAATTAGTATAAGCTCTTCCACAAATCCTGAAATGAGTACGCGAGGTGGATTTCCAATAGTTTCCCTTGGGGCGTCGGCCGGTGGCTTAGAAGCCTTTGAAGTTTTTTTCAAGGCAATGAGCCCTGACAGCGGTATCGCCTTCGTGTTAATCGCCCACCTCGACCCTACGCACGTTAGTTTGCTTCCTGAATTGATGCAAAAACGATCTAAAATGAAGGTTCAGCAGATCGAGGATAATATGCGGGTTGAACCCAATAACGTTTATGTAATTCCCCCCAATAAAAATCTCGAGATTATCAATGGACATCTCCAATTGATGAACCTGCCTAAGCCTAGAGGAGCCAACTTACCCATTGATACATTTTTTCGTTCCTTGGCAAAGGACCAGGGTACGAACGCGGTCTGCATTATCCTTTCAGGTACGGGTACTGACGGTACCTTGGGACTAAAGGCTATTAAGGGTGAGGTTGGAATGGTGATGGTGCAAGATGAGGCGTCGGCTAAATATGATGGGATGCCTCGAAGTGCGATCGCTACAGGATTAGCCGACTACATACTAGACCCGGGAAAAATGCCTGAACAGCTGATCAGATATACCCGACACGCTAGAAGTAACATTACAGTTGACGAAAAATTCCGCGAGGACAAAGCACCTGGCGATTTACAGAAAATTTTTGTTTTGCTACGCAATCAAACTGGACATGATTTCTCCCTTTATAAAAGGAACACAATTTATCGCCGTATCGAGAGGCGTATGAACGTTCACCAGATTGATGGGCTGGATGAATATGTACGGTACCTGGAGGATAGCGACCGGGAAGTCAATATTTTATTCAAAGAATTGTTGATTGGTGTTACTAACTTTTTTCGGGATCCTGCGGCGTTTGAGTTTCTAAAGGAAAGCGTGATACCTGATTTGTTACGTCAGAAACCGAATGATTACACTTTCCGAATATGGGTGACAGGTTGTAGCAGCGGTGAAGAAGCTTATTCATTGGCAATAATAATGCAAGAGTGTATGTCAGTAATGAAGCGCCGAGTAAACGTGCAGATATTCGGCACTGATATTGATCAAGACGCCATTAATCTTGCTCGCGCCGGCATATACCCTACTAGTATTGAGGCGGATGTTTCTGAGAAACGCCTCAAGTTGTTTTTCTCAAGGGAGCCAGACGGTCAATATCGGATCAATAGAACTATCCGTGAAATGTTGGTATTTGCTCCGCAAGATGTCATAAAGGACCCGCCTTTTACTAAACTAGACATTCTTTCCTGCAGGAATTTATTGATTTATCTCGGTTCGGAATTGCAGAAAAAACTACTACCGTTATTTCACTACAGTCTGAAGCCGGAGGGAGTTCTTTTTCTTGGATCATCAGAAACGATTGGCCAGCACACTGATTTATTCACTGTAGCGGAAAAAAAATGTAAAGTGTTTCGCCGCTCAGCTCATAGAGACGGTTCTCGCCCCGTTCTGGATTTTCCGTCTGCATTGAGCACGGTCGATAGCACAGAAGTCGCAATGTCGAGCAGCGTCAGAAAGGCGGAAGAAATCAGTGCATTACAACTGGTCCAAACGATTCTGCAACAGAGCAATACACCGCCCTGCGCTATAATCGACGATGCTGGCGATATTGTTTATATTCATGGGCGTATTGGCGAATTTCTTGAACCATCCGAGGGAAAGATTAGTATAAATATTGTGGAAATGGCCCGTCCTGGTATCAGGGCGGGCTTGGCTTCCGCGATCCGAAAAGTCGCTATAAGTAAACAAGAAGTTATTCTTCGCGACTTACAGGTGGAAGAAAAAAAGGACATGATAACGATCGACATATCGGTCAAGCCTATTCTCCAACAGTTCGTTAGTCGTGGGTTGATGATGGTTATCTTTGAGGAGAAAGCATCATTGGTTCCCAAACCTGGGGATCATCGACGCTCCAGGATAAAGCCGGTACAATTCAAAACAAACGCCGAGCTTGAACAGGAACTGCTATACACTAGAGAAAACCTGCAAACGACCATTGAGGAACTCGAGACCTCTAACGAAGAGTTGAAGTCAACCAACGAAGAGCTACAGAGCACCAACGAAGAATTGCAAAGTACTAACGAGGAGATGGAAACCTCCAAGGAGGAATTGCAGTCGCTCAATGAAGAATCGATCACCGTTAATACCGAGTTACAAAGTCGTATTGATGAATTGTCTAATGCCAATGATGACATGAAAAACCTGTTGGACAGTACTGAGATAGCGACAATTTTTCTAGATATAGATTTGTGTATTCGGCGTTTTACCCCCAAGGCAACTCAAATAATACCATTAGCGGTTGCAGATTCCGGACGTCCTATTAAACATTTCGCAACAAGTCTGATTGACGTTGATATTTCTGAATATGGCAGTCACGTTCTGGAAGATCTAGTTGTCAGAGAGGTAGAAGTAGCGAGTCAAGACGGTTTGATTTATGTCATGAAAGTTCGTCCCTATCGAACCATTGGTAACACAATCGATGGTGTGGTTATTACTTTTGAAAATGTAACCATTCGCCAGCGAGCAGAACTTTCCATGCAAGAAAGTGAGTTGCGTTATCGTACGTTATTTGAATTGGCTAGTGACCCGATGGTATTGTTTAATGCCGACACGTTGTCTATTCAAGAGTATAATGAAAAGGCGTATGAAGAACTTAATTATTCAAACGAAGAGTTTCGATTATTGAAGATTTCAGACATTGAATCCGCAAGAAATGAAGACGAACTAAGAGTGCATATTGAAGAAATCATCAAGTCTGGCGGAAAAACCTATGATTCTTGTGTCAAGAGAAAAGATGGTACAGTTTCGGACGCAACGATACGAGCAAAGGCCATAATTATTGGTGACAAAAAATCTGTTCTTTGCACCTGGTCTTTAAAAGGGAGCTGACAGCACTACTTTTTTATGCATGTTGTCCCGGTATGCGGTATGGTGGAGAAACGTCGTTTGAAGGTCTGTGTGATGGCGGCTTTGAATCTTTTGTGGGAATGGATAGAAGCCCGCTATCGTTGTCTAAACTTGTCAATCCAAACACGTGTCAATCGCGTCTTGAAGGTTCTTTAATCGCACTGGTTTCAGCAAACACTGTCGAATGCCCAAATTCTGAATGTTATGCTCCATCAATGTATCCATGAAACCCGTTGACAATATAATGGGGAGGTCCGGCCTAATGGTTAACATCTCTTTCGCGAGTTGCTGCCCTGTCATGTTAGGCATATTATTATCTGTGATAACGACGTCAAACTGATTTGGGGTCTTCTTAAACATCGATAGGGCCTTAATGGGCTCTGCAGTAACTGTAACAATATAACCTTCCTGTGATAAGTATTCGTCGTATAAAGTCACTAGCGACTCTTCGTCATCGACGATAAGAATACGTCCCGTTTTTTTGCAATTTATGGGAGAAGGCTCGTCTGAATTTTTTGTTTTTGTTTTTGTTTTTGTTTTTG
>JBLHNZ010000344.1:0-4682 GCA_047623245.1 Oceanicoccus sp.
AGAAACCACAACCCACACCGTCATTGCGAACGCAGTGCGGCAATCTCATCGAGTCACAGTGCAAGCCCACAAACAGATTGCCATGCTAACGCTCACAAAGACGCGGGAGAAACCATAGCCCACAACCAACAGCCCGTCATTGCGAACGCAGTGCGGCAATCTCATCGAGGCACAGTGCAAGCCTACAGGTCTCTATTTTTCGATACTAATCGAGACGCTTTTTAAACCTCAAAGACGCTGCTGCCAAACCGAACACCGTAAAAAACAGTAACCAATAGACATCAAAGCTCATATCGATAATAGCGACATCACGCAATACGACACCGCGAATTAACCGCATAAAATGCGTAGCGGGCAAAGCCTCAGCAATATACTGAGCCTCGACAGGCATACCTTCATAAGGAAACATAAAACCCGACAACAAAATTGAAGGCAGTAAAACAAAGATCGTCATTTGCATTGACTGTAGTTGGTTTTGTGCAAGCGTCGAAATCACCAGTCCCAATGTTAGACTTGCCGCAATAAATAACAATGTCGCTCCCGACAATTGCCAAAAACCACCATTCACTGGCACGTCAAATATCCAATAACCTAAACCCAATATAATAATCACCTGAACAGAACCAATGAAAATATACGGAATTATTTTTCCTAGCATTAATTCTATCGGGCGCACGGGTGTCGTGATTAGCATTTCCAAATTACCGCGCTCTCGCTCGCGCACGATAGCAGCAGAGGTAAACATAATCATCGTCATTGTTAAGATGACGCCGACCAAACCAGGCACAATGTTAACCACGGTCCGTTGTTCGGGGTTGTACAGTAAAGCGACTTCAAAGGTCGGTGTATTCCGGTTCGCGGGTTTACCCAACAGTTCTGACAGAGGCATAAAACGTAAACTTTTAATGCCCGAGGCGATCATAGTGTCGGAACCATCGACAATCCATTGTGCTATTGGCCTACTTGTTTCCCCGTCGCTGGCCGCAGGAGTGCCAAAACCAACACTTTGATGGCGCGCTAAACGTTGACTCAAATCTTTTGGAATAATCAATACGGCGCGTATTTCAGCATTATCAATTGCTGCCTGAGCCTGTTTTTCATTATGAAAGTGTCGGCTGAATTCAACCACTTGGGTAGCGCTGATAGTTTGCACTAAAACGCGACTCAAACTGGTCTGACTGTGATCAACTACACCCACCGGAATGTGTCGAACATTCGTATTAATTGCGAAGCCGAATAACATGAGCTGAATAAGAGGGATCATTATGACCATTCCAAATGTCATTCTATCGCGCTTGAGCTGCGTCAATTCCTTAATCAATATGGCGTAAATTCTAAATAGTGGATTCATTGCCTACCCTCGCCGGTACAGGTGACAAACACGTCTTCCAAACTTGGACGTACAAGGCATACCCCATAGGTAGAATCGATGAACTTTTGCTGTCGAATAAACTCGATAGGATTATCAATCAAGTTTTTAACCAGAACCCTCAAGCGCGATCCTAACTGGGCGGAAGAAATGATTTCGGGTAGGTTTACCAGCTGCTTTTTAAGACTTCGTAAGTCGGTGGCCGCAATTTCCACGACATGCGCACCCATGTTACGCATCAATTCTTCAGGGGAACCATCGGCGCGCTTTATCCCCGTTTCCAAAATCGCAAGGCGGTGACAACGTTCCGCTTCATCCATATAATGCGTTGACACCAAAATACTGGTTCCACCATCACATAAATCAAACAACTGCTCCCAAAACTCCCGACGATTTTCAGGATCAACAGCTGAAGTAGGTTCGTCCAAAAATAGCAATTCAGGTTTATGTAAAGTGGCGGCTGCAAGGGCGAGACGCTGCTTCTGCCCTCCACTCAACCCTGAGGCAAGTTGACCGCGCTTAACTTCCAGGCCATAAATCTCAAGTAGTTCATTTATCCGTAATCTTTGTTGCCCTCCTCGTAAACCGTAAATTCTAGCGACAAATTGTAAGTTCTCCAAGACCGTTAAGTCATCGTATAGTGAAAACTTTTGTGTCATATAGCCAATATGCTGCCGCAACTTTTCAGCGTCTTTTGGCAGTTGAAAACCCAACACTTCAACACTTCCTTCTGTCGGTTTCAATAAACCGGTTAACATCCGAATTGCGGTTGTTTTCCCACAGCCATTGGGTCCCAAAAACCCATAGATACTGCCTTTTTCCACCTTCAAATTAAGCGACTGTATCGCTTTAATGTCACCAAAATTTCTGGATAATTGTTTGGTTTCGATGACTAGCTCGCTCATTGCATTTCAACTTGAGCCGGTATTCCGTTCGGCAAATGACTTTCGCTGTCTGGCAACTGTACCTCAGCCAAAAACATGAGACGTGACCGCTCTTGTTGATTTAGAGCATAATACGGCGTGAACGCGGGTTCTGAAGATATCCAGCGCAAGCGTCCTTCTATCGCCTCATCGATTCCGTCGACATGTACAACAAGATTATCGCCGACACTCAATTTAACTCGATAAGTCTCCGGCACATAGATTCGCGCATAAGGCGACGCCCCCGACAACACAATGGCTAGAGGGCTTCCCACCGTAACGCGTTCACCCAAATTCCAAGGCAAGCTATCCAGCACACCGTCTCGCGTCGAAATAATGGTTAAGTCTGCAAGCCTTTTTTCTTCGCTAGCTTGTACGGCTTGTGCTGCAGCAAGATCGGCTTCTGCAATGCGTAAATCCTCTTCCCTGGTGCCGTTTACCAAAACGAGTAGCTGTTCCTTGTCATTGTTTAATGCCGCAATTGCCGAGTCTCTGGAAGCCAAGGCTCTATCGAGCGTAGCCTGACTGGAGAGCCTTCGCTTAACAAGATTACTTGCCCGCCTAAAATCTGCCTCGCTGACGATCAATGCTGCCTTCGAACCTTCAACCCGTGCTCGCGCGGCCGCCACTTCTTCTTTGCGTGCGCCATTATGTAATTTATCCAGATTCGCCTCTGCTTTGTTGACATCAGCTCGCGCTTTCGACAACAACGCTTTTTGTTGAATATCATTTAACTTGACGAGAACTGTGCCTTTTTTTACCAGCGTTCCTTCGGCAATAGGCAGCTCGACCACCACCTCATTAACCGTCGCGGCATGTGCAATCCTGTCGCGCTCCAATGTTCCCAGTGCCACATTTTCAGAAGGCTGGTCACACGAAACAAGAAAGATGACGATAATAAGAGGGGCAAAAAAATTCATGTAGATTATCCTGATCACAATTCACTAGAGTCATTGTCCGCTGTAATTATTTGACACAAACAATCGTCAACTTGTCAGTAAAAAAGTAGAAACAGCAATGACATTTCCGAGTGCAGCGACTCACAAAAAATTTCCACGAGAAGCTCAGCGCACCTGCTAGATCCAGTCAACGCTCTAACATTTGTACTTCAATAATGGATAATAATCAAACTCTGGAGTCAATATCTTATCCTACATCACTAAATAGTGTTTATCGCCAAATCTCTGCAGGAAAAGACTGTGACCAACCGCGCTAAATTACGAAACTCTATTTCCGACCTGACACTTGTGATATAAATATCCACTGGGGATTAGCGGCAATGTGCTCTTACTACACAATAACCGTGTCACTGAGTTTATCCAAAAATAGATAGACGTCTTTGCAGATGAACTCTTCAACGATGTTCACGTCCCGGAGACCACTATGCCGTATGCCAATATTGGCGACATCTCAATCTACTATGAGATGAGTACGCCCGAGACCCTCTCTGCATCTCGTGTACTCTTTATTGGGGGGACAGGTGGCGACTTGCGAATGAAGCCCAATATAATGAACAGTCCTCTGGCAAAACGATTCACAATACTTGCCTTTGATCAGCGAGGACTTGGGCAAACTCGAGGTACAGAAGGACCCTATACGATGGCCCAATACGCGGACGATGCGGCTGCGTTGATGACTCATGTCGGATGGCAGACGGCCCATGTCTACGGCGTGTCCTTTGGCGGTATGGTTGCGCAGCATCTTGCAATAAATCACCCTGAGCACGTTGATAAACTCGTACTTGCCTGCACATCCTGTGGCGGCATTGGTACTGCGTCGTATCCCCTCCACAACATTCATGACTTGCAAGGCAGAGACCGCTTCGAGTTTATGATGGCTATCTCCGACTCTCGACGCAATATCGACTGGCAACAAAAAAACCCTGATAAAGTCGAAAAATCATGGTTATTTTCGGTCGCCCAGCGAAAAGAAATAGTAGAGACAGAAGCTAGTATTCGCGGTGCTTATTTCCAAATCGAAGCACGAAAAGACCACGATACGTCAGGGCACTTACGAGATATTTTTTCGAAAACGTTTATCTGCGGAGGAAAATATGACGCCCTCGCACCACCGTCAAATCTGGAAGATTTGAACAAAGGCATTGCAAACAGTGAATTGTCTTTTTATGAAGGGGGACATCTATTTTTGATTCAGGACCGAAACGCCCTCAAAGACATTGAAGCCTTTTTATCAGGGCCTTTATAGCGGCATTTTTCTGTGTTTGAATAAATATTCTTGTATTGATTCATTTTTGTAAACTAAGAATTCGCGTTAGTAAAAACTCAATACGTACGTTTCAGGAGTGACATAAACGATAAAAACACACTTGCCATTTTCTCTAACAATAATTACATCACGTACGTTAGCCGCGAGATCACGATCGCTGCCCT
>JBLHNZ010000345.1:0-4665 GCA_047623245.1 Oceanicoccus sp.
GAATTCTTGTCCCAGAAGCGCCTATGCTGTTCATCGGAAGCTTGCTGCTTATCAGCTGGACGCTCCCGTGGGTCTTGAATACTAAGGGCGCTAACGATGATCAGAATTTCGTTCAGACATCCTAGGGAGTCGGCGGCGATTATCATTCTCGCCAAACGAGGGTCTACTGGAAAACGCGCTAGATTTTTTCCAGTAGCGGTCAACTCGCGTTTTTTATCGACAGCACCTAACTCTTCCAACAGTTTGAAACCATCGCTAATCATGCGATGATCGGGAGGATCGACAAAGGGGAAAAGCTCGACCGCTCCCATACGCATACCCAACATCTGCAAAATTACCGACGCGAGGTTCGTTCGTTGTATTTCCGGGTCGGTGAATTCCGGGCGATTGTTAAAATCATCCTCTTCATAAAGACGCACACAGATTCCCTCTGCAACACGACCACAGCGCCCTTTACGCTGATTGGCACTTGCCTGCGATATCGCCTCAATAGGTAATCGCTGGACTTTGGTACGATAACTGTACCGGCTAATTCGAGCATACCCAGGATCGATAACATAGCGAATACCAGGAACAGTCAACGAAGTTTCGGCAACATTTGTCGCCAAAATAATCCGCCTGCCACGCCGGGCACTGCTTATATTAAACACTTTATTTTGCTCGGAGGTACTGAGGCGAGCATACAGAGGAAGCACTTCACAATGTGGCCAGTCCGCTTTTCTCAACTGTCTTGCAACATCTCTGATTTCTCCCTCACCGCTGAGAAAAACCAGAATATCTCCCATAGACGCGCCCTGTAAAGACGCACTTTCAGTGCGAATCAACTCATCGATCGCAGCCTCTATCCCACCGGCCAAATCGCCGTCTTCAGATAGGTCTTCCATAGGCCGATAAAGAGTCTCTACTGGGAACGTTCGGCCCGAAACCTCAATAATAGGCGCATTGTCAAAATGCTCTGAGAAGCGCTGCAAATCTATAGTCGCAGAGGTAATAAGTAATTTGAGATCGGGCCGCTTAGGCAATAACTGTTTTAAGTAGCCCAGTAGAAAATCTATATTGAGGCTACGCTCATGGGCCTCATCGATAATGATAGTGTCATATCGGTTTAGATATTTGTCCTTTTGAATTTCTGCTAATAGAATCCCGTCCGTCATCAACTTTATGTGTGACGTATCGCTAACTTGGTCGGTAAACCGGACCTGGTATCCAACACCAGTCCCAAGAGGTGTTTCTAATTCGTCAGCAATACGTTGTGCAACGGTACGAGCGGCCATTCGACGGGGTTGTGTGTGCCCGATGAGGCCACTAACACCGCGACCGAGACCTAAGCATATCTTCGGCAGCTGCGTGGTCTTCCCCGAACCGGTTTCTCCGGCTATTACCACAACTTGGTTGGCATTGATCGCTTCTGCTATGACCTCACGTTTGTCAGCGATAGGTAAATCGGGGAAATTTAATACTGGCAGGCTGTTACGCCTGCGCTCTACCAAAGCCATGGACTGTTCAATACGTAACTGAATGTCTGAAAATAGCTTTTCGGACGGTTTTTGTTCCTTTAGCCTTTTTCTGAGGCGTTGTAAATTTTGACGCAGGGAGTGGCGATCCAGCAACATACAATGCTCAATAGCGCTTGCTAATTGCGCCAGGGATTGCGGTGTCGATTCAATTTTAGAGGTTTGATTCACTAGGCTTCTTTACGCTTAAAACAGTCTTCATTAGACAAAGGGACAAAAATTTAGACGATTATACAGCGAAATCGAATCATAAATCCTGAGAATTAAGCTGCTAGTCATCTCGAAAACAGAGGATATTGCGACAATAGGTCGAAATTGAGAATTATGGGACGCATACTGATACAATTGTTCGTATCCGATCGATACAAAAATATCTACTATAGCAAACACTTGAGTTTGAATTGATAACATTTGAATCGATAACATAGGAGGCCTCGAACAACGTCATTTTTACTAGATTTCCCGGTAACTTTCAAGCTCACCACGGCGTAGAACTTAACCGCGAATCTACTTATCGGCTTGCTCTATCCAACGAAAAGGCTAGAAGTTTTTATGTATCGTGAGAAGTTTTTATGCGCCATGTGATGCTCAACTTTTTTTTGATTGTTCTTTTTGTAGTTTTCTCAACGATGCTTGCAGAAAATTCCGTAGCCCAATTGGTGCAATCGAAAGAAACCGATAGTGACAAATCCGGACTAAGCATTCAGTCACTACAAGATCAAAGGCAGCATTTACGACGACAAATCAATGAACAGGAGAATGCTCTTGCAGCTCTACTGACAAAACATGGTGTTCAGTGGGATCAACTGGAATCTGCCCAGAAAGGCTTAGAAAACGCAACGGTCGCATTTGCAAATGATAATTCGAAAAGTAACGGATCAAAGCTACGTAATGCGCGATTTAAATCTGTCTTGGCAAAACGGAAATTTAATAAAATAACAACAATCAAGAATGAGCTGAGCAATCAGACGGTTTTATTAACAGAAAAATTGAATATAACCGAAAGGAAACTCGACACACTAGAACCTAAAAGTGATAGTGCAGCAGCCAAAAACGCTGAAGAAAAACTGCCTATCTTTTCGAGAAAACAGTCTCAAACCATCTCTTCGAGCGCAAACGGAAACGCCGTAGAAAAGAAATTGGAGACCAATGAAATAAAGCGGGTTAAGTCAGAAAAAAAAACTGAAATATCGCGATTAACCACTCTGCTGAAGCAGCAGACCGAAAATCAATTGGAATCAAAGCAAGCAATCAAAGAAAGCCCTCAGAAGCTACCCAAACACAAAGCAAACAGCACACTTGACAATGACAATAAAATCGCTACACCGGCATCGACCGCAGAACAAACTACCGTAAACCCCTCATATTCAAACCTGGATAATGGAGCAAAATCATCATCGTCGAAAAGTACAATAGAACAATTACACTCAATAGAACAAGTAAGGTTTGTAGAGTGGCGACTGCGAAGAATATTGTCGCAAAAAAGTAACAGTCACGCCAATTATAACAAGATGATTATAGTGAAAAGTCTAGGCAAGCATGAACAAAAAAGCGCATCGAATTCTTACACATTACGCACTTTAGGTCACGACCAGTACAAAGCTGAAATCGAACTATTAACTGGCCGCAATCAACTGGTTATAGGCTTTAAACGTTGGACTATTACCGTTCCAAAGTGGCAACAAGACCACCAATATACCGTTATTTTGGATAATTCTAATGGGGATAGTCCCCGTGTGACTTGCTTTCCTCAATCCTTATCTTCTGAATCATGATAGCGACCCTGCGATGCTGCGCTTTAGCAGGCCCTAAAACCACCTTGAGTTATCCTTAATGCCGGATCCAAAATCGCCGTATTTTCTCAAATCCGCTGAGATTGAATGGGATGACAACGATGTACCTATTGCGGCTGATTTTAAGGACATATATTTTCAAAAACTACTTGGGCTTGAAGAGACAGAATACGTATTTCTGGAACAGAATGAACTCGCTTTACGTTGGTCGAAAAATGGCACTGATCAAAAAGTGGTACAAGTAAAACACTTCACCATCGCAGAAACGGGCTTCGGAACAGGGTTAAATTTTTTAGCAACGTGGAAACTTTGGAATGAAATTGCCCCAAAGAATTGGCACTTGCATTTTATTAGTACCGAAAAACACCCACTGAAGACTGAAGATTTAAAACGATCTTTGCAATTATGGCCTCAACTAAAGTGCTACAGTGAACAACTTATCCATGAGTACCCTCCTCTGATACCGGGTTACCATAGTTTGGATTTTGATAATGACAACGTGCACCTCCACCTATTATTTGGCGATGCTATCGAATCATTTGAGCAGTTACGCAGTAGTGACCATCCCGATTTTGGGGACGCATCGCCGCATAAAGTCGACGCATGGTTTTTGGATGGTTTTGCTCCCGCGAAAAACCCTTCTCTGTGGAATGACTCACTCTATTTATTGATGGCGCAACTGAGTAAACAGGGAACCACCCTGTCTACCTTTACTGCTGTTAGTGCAGTCAGGAGAGGATTAGCCAAACATGGTTTCTCGATGGAAAAGATTCCGGGGTTTAAGAAAAGAAATATGCTTCGTGGTGTTTTTCACGAACAGAGCGGCAGTGAAATTGAGGTATTCGAACCAACGTCAAAACCCGCGCGGAAGCATTACAATAAAGGGGTAAAGGCGCCTTGGTATATTCCTAGTTCAGAAAAATCTAAACGTTTACAAAGCAATCATGTCGCCATTATTGGCGGCGGATTGGCCGGCACGACGTCCGCCTACGCACTGGCAAAACGAGGATGGAAAGTAACCATAGTTGAACGGGAAGACACCCTGGCAAGTGGCGCGTCGGGGAATTCCCAAGGTATGTTATATACGAGTTTCTCGCCGCTTCCGGGTATTGTAAACACCTTTACTTTAACTAGCTATTTGTACGCACTGCGGTTTTATAAGCAACTGCTAAGACTAAACATTATTGATTCAAGTTATATCGACTTTTGCGGAATGTTACAGCTCGCAGCAAGTAGCAAACAAAAAAAAATGTATGAATCACTGCGAGAGGCTTTTCAAGATCACGCTGATTTAATTCAATTTTTCGATGCTGCTCAAGCATCCGCAGCAGCAGGCATAAAAATCGAACATCCCGCGT
>JBLHNZ010000346.1:0-4655 GCA_047623245.1 Oceanicoccus sp.
ATGGATCCCCGAAGATAAACGTGTAACGTTGGCTTACTCCTTTTTTGACGCCTTGGCAGATTTACATTCATTGGATCCAGACGAGATTGGATTGAGCGATCTCGGGAAAAAAGAAAACTACGTCGGCCGTCAGTTAAAAACCTGGTATCGCTCGTGGAACGCATCTATCGAGCCGGCTCAACTGGACGACCCTCGAGCTCATGAGCTACAGCAGTTTTTTATGGATAACATGCCAGATCAGGGCATGGCACGAGTCGTTCACGGCGATTATGGTCTACACAACTGCCTGATCGGCGCGGACTCTAAAGTCGCCGCCGTAGTCGATTGGGAAATTTCAACTCTGGGTGATCCACTCGCCGATTTGGCATACGCACTGAACCCATGGCCGGAAACAGAAGAGGAGCGAGCAACGAACCTCGGCGGTGCCGGCGCATCGGGTTTTCCCGCGCGTAGTGAGCTGGCACAACGGTATGCCGATCGAACAGGCCGGAATTTGGATAAACTTGACTACTACATTGGTTTTAATCGCTGGAAAACGGCTGCAATATTACACGGCGTATATGCACGTTATAAAGCGGGTCAAAAGAGCAGTGATGGCATCGACATGGACGAAATGCGCAACCGAATACTCACCTCCTTGGATCTATCTGAGCAAGCGGTCAACCGGCTCAGATGATTCTTTGGGAAAGGGCGCCGATATGAAAAGCCACTTTTCAATTATCGCGCCCCGAACATTTAAGATTAAGGGTATTGATTGGATAAAAAGAGTAGCCAATCCGTTAGATCAATCTGCCTATATTATTTAAACGTTTTTTTTTGTAATAATTAATAATGGAGTAAATATATGTCTGATCCTTCAGAAAGTTTGTTTAATCTGACTATGTCAGAAAAAGCGCAACCCTTAATATTTGCGGTAAAAAAACACATCACAGAAAATGTCGATCCAATAACAGAAGAATTTTTTGCACTCGACAAGGGTAAAGAAGATCGCTGGTCACATCATCCTAGGCAGTTGGAGCTGTTAGATGGCGCGAAGAAGAAAGCCAAGGAATCTGGATTGTGGAATTTCTTTTTGCCGGACGCGGAGACAGGAGAGGGCTTAAGTAATCTCGATTATGCTTATATTGCGTCTGAATTGGGACGTAGTCCCTTAGCGTCGGAAACGCTAAATTGTAGTGCGCCCGACACGGGAAATATGGAAGTACTAGAACGTGTGGGAACTCAAGCCCAAAAAGACGAGTGGCTAACGCCTTTACTTAATGGAGAAATCCGGTCTGCATACGCGATGACTGAACCACACAATGCGTCCTCGGATGCGAAAAACATTGGTACTTCTGCCGTGTTAGATGGCGATGAATGGGTCATCAATGGTGAAAAATACTATATTTCTGGTGCTGGCGACCCTCGATGTAAAATACTGATCACCATGGTTAAGACTAGTCCCGATGCCTCTCCTTCAAAACAGCAATCAATGATATTGGTTCCTAAAGATCATCCTGGGGTCGACATTGTTGAAGGTATGGGTGTGTTCGGTACCGATGATGCGCCACACGGCCACATGCATATTAAGTTCGATAATGTCCGTGTTCCCAAAGAGAATATGTTGTTAGGAGAAGGTCGTGGCTTCGAGATTTCTCAGGTTCGTCTCGGTCCAGGTCGTATTCACCATTGTATGCGCTCTATAGGTCAAGCAGAGAAAGCCTTGGAATTAATGGTAAAACGTGCCGGTAGTCGTATAGCATTTGGAAGTCCAATTCTTAAACTGGGTAAGAATTTAGAAGTTATTTCTCGTGCCCGAATTGAAATTGATGCCTGCCGCTTGATGGTACTTCAGGCAGCTAAAGCGATGGATGTTTTGGGCAACAAAGAAGCCAGAATTTACGTAAGTGCCGTGAAGGCTATGGTTCCTGAAAAAGTATGCACAATCATTGATCAAGCGATTCAGATGCATGGTGCTACTGGTATTTCTCAATGGACTCCATTAGCAGATATGTATATTGGACAACGTTGTTTGAGACTGGCTGACGGTCCGGACGAGGTTCACCACATGGTTGTGGGGCGTGCCGAAGCACAAAAACATGATTCATGGTAAGAAAAATATCTTTCGGGACAGGCTATTACTCCAATATAGCACTACGAGGCTTATGACAGTTTAGTATCGTAAATATTGGATCCCGAAAGTCGATAGTGTATGTAGGAAGAAAAGTTAACTTTAATAAAGGAGAACTAACATGGCTAATGCCGACGAAAGCTTGTTCAATCTTGAAATGTCCGAAAGAGCAAAACCGTTATATTTCGCTGTTATGAAACATATTGAAGAGAACATAGCGCCAATCACCGAAGAATTTGCGGCACTTGAAGTGGGGAAGGAAGATCGTTGGTCTTGGCATCCTCGCCAGCTGGAATTGCTGGAAGGTGCCAAAAAGAAAGCGAAGGAGTCTGGCTTGTGGAATTTTTTCTTGCCCGATTCAGAGATTGGTGAAGGCCTGACTAATTTGGATTACGCTTACATCGCCACAGAACTGGGCAAATACCCGCTGGCTTCCGAGTCACTGAACTGCAGTGCTCCAGACACAGGTAATATGGAAGTGCTGGAGCGTGTGGGAACACAAGAGCAAAAAGACAAATGGTTAACACCTTTGTTAAATGGCGAAATACGCTCGGCTTACGCAATGACAGAGCCCAATGTGGCTTCGTCTGACGCAAAAAATATTGCCACGGTTGCTGTGTTGGAAGGCGACGAATGGGTTATTAACGGTGACAAATACTATATTTCTGGCGCCGGTGATCCTCGCTGTAAAATTATGATTACTATGGTTAAAACCAGTCCAGATGCGGCACCTTCGAAACAGCAGTCAATGATTTTGGTTCCAATTGATACAGAAGGTGTTGAAATACTGGAAGGGATGGCTGTCTTCGGAGAAGATCACGCCCCACGTGGTCACATGCATATCAAATTTACGAACGTACGGGTTCCTAAAGAGAACATGTTGTTAGGTGAAGGACGTGGATTCGAAATATCTCAAGTACGTCTCGGTCCTGGTCGTATACATCACTGTATGCGCTCTATTGGCCAAGGTGAAAAAGCATTGGAGCTTATGGTAAAGCGTGCGGGTAGCCGTATTGCTTTCGGTAAGCCAATTTTAAAATTGGGTAAGAATTTGGAAGTCATTTCACGCGCACGGATTGAACTTGATGCTTGTCGTTTAATGGTTTTACAAGCGGCTAAAGCTATGGACGTACTTGGTAACAAAGAAGCGCGTGTATATGTGAGTGCGGTGAAAGCGATGGTTCCTGAAAAGGTGTGTATGATTATCGATCAGGCTATCCAGATACATGGAGCTACGGGGATTTCACAGTGGACGCCATTGGCGGCAATGTATACCAATCAACGCCATTTGCGCTTTGCAGATGGCCCTGATGAAGTCCATCACATGGTTGTTGGACGTGCAGAAGCTCAAAAGCACGATTCATGGTAGCGCAGTGATAAGGTCGTGAAGAGCTGAGCAAGACTGTCTGAATTCTAGCTGAGAGTCTTTAATGCGACTTTTCATTCGATATATTAAACCTCCGTTTCTAGAGTCGGGGGTTTTTTTATGTCTATGATGAGATTAGTCACCAATTACATTGGTTTTAGCTAAGATAGGTAGTCGCAGTGAGTTCTCCAGTCTATGATGAATTTAGCGGCGATCAGTTTTTAATATCTATAGTCATCGAAAGAGATAATGGCGCGGTTATGGATTGCTCGACTCTTTTTCCAGCAAATCAATGTTAGTCTGTCAACGGCGACTTACTGAGTTTTGTCGAGAGACTTTGTACACTTTTCTTGTTTTTTAAATATTGCTACAACTCGCCTAGCGAGCATTAGACATCAACGTAAATTATAATTGATTTTTATCCAAAATCGGGCTGTAGATATGACTAATTTATGAGCGATGAAAAAATGATTGCAAGAGAAGAGCTTGTGGCCAAAGTGGCTATCGGTTCAGCTATCCACGTCATTGGCGATAATGGACAGCTTAGGTATAGAGCTAATGTTGCCGGTTACGACAGCGGTATATTGATTACGTCGATGCCAAGTTTGAAACAATTACAGCTGGACGAGGTTGCGTGCGGTGATTTGTTTCAAGAAAATATGCAGTTGCTTATGCGGCTTATTGTGGAAGGAACTATTTATGCTTTTAAATCTGAAGTTCGCGCGGTAAATTTAAAGTCCTGTAAGTTACTCATGAGTTCCTTGCCGAAGAATATACAAATGCGAAAATTGCGACAGGGGGTCCGGTATCCTTGTATGCTGCAGGCAGGCGTTGTTTTAGGAGAAACAAAATATAGAGGAATACTTCTAAATATTAGCGAGGGAGGGTGTTTGTTTCGAATGAAGTCGACGACGAAAATAGATGCAATAAAGACGTTAATTGAAAAAGACGTAACCTCCAGTCTCAATGTTAGGTTTCCATTTGAAGATAATAGTTCATCTCTTTATGTCAAAATAAAATCCGTTAAAGAGGAGGCATCAGGTGATTTACTGGTCGGCATTTCCTATGCAGAAAAAGAAGCAAACGATGTTGTTAAGAAATATTTGGACTTTATGCAACTGGAAGAGTTGTCACAATATCTATCGTTAGATTGATTTTAGCGCTATAGCTTAAGTGTTG
>JBLHNZ010000347.1:0-4641 GCA_047623245.1 Oceanicoccus sp.
ATCGTGTTCGGACCATCGGGAAAGACTCTCCATTTCCTTTGAGTCAAATTGTAGAGCCAGAGCTCGTTGTTGGGATAGGACGCTTCGCCGTTATAACCCATTCCGTCGTAATTGTAGGGGTTGTCAGAGCCTCCCGCGAATAGAATGTTTTTTTCCGAATGGTTGTTAAGGGCAGTTGCGGCCATTCGATACCTTGCTTTACCCGTTGGGTGGGGGATTTTTCGCCAGTCAATTTTGGTGGTTTTATCGGATGAAATTAATCCGCTGTAACAGGCGGTTTCTGCCAAGAAAGTGCGGCGTTGTTGCACCCTTGGTCTTACCGAGACACCATCGCAGATGACGATCTGGTTACCACTAATTCCACCGGCATGCCCAAATACAGGAGTACCTAGAAAAGGCGAGGCTTGTTGCCAGATGTTCGTTTGAGTATCATAAACCTGAACTAGGTTCACGTTTCCATCGTGGTGCCAGCCACTAATGATATAGATGTATCGCTGCTGATAGGCTAGGGCAACTGCGTCATCAACGGACACCGGCATAGGCGCTATCGGTTGGTACCGATCTCGAAGAATATCATACGAAAAGTTGTCTGGGCTGGACTTTTCACTGTGATCTTCTGCCACAGTATAGCCTCCAAAAATATAGGCTTTGTCTCTTATTCCTACCGCAACGCTTGCCAGTCGACCTGGTAAGGGTGTAGAAAAAGGAACTGCCTTTCGCGCCTCCCAAGTTTTATCGCCTAGGCGATGTGACCAGACCTTATTGTGAATATCCTCGATTTTCTTCCCTGACCCTATACCCATAAAGCTGATTAGGAAGTTACCTTGTTCTGTAGTTACTTTGGCGACGGCATTATTTGAAACCGCTTCAGGCATAGCGGGGATTGTATTTTGAGCGACAACCGATTGTGACAACAAAAAAAACAAAGACCACTTCACCGCCGATAAAGCTGTACAGTTACTTTGCATAGTTATCCTCTCGTCTGGAACGGTCGGAAACAAACCGTTCTTATAGTTATAGTTACAGTTACAGTTACAGTTACAGTTATAGTTATTGCCTCAAGCTTATCGACGAAATTTTCGGATGATTACAGGGGTACTTATTCCAGAATAACCCTATATTTGGCCTCGATATCCAAATAGACCCATCGAACCACCGGTATGTAAAAATACGATGTTTTCGTCTTTATTAAAGTGATTTTTTTTGATTAAATCAATCATTCCCGCCAGCGCTTTGCCACTATAGACTGGATCGAATAATAGACCTTCCATCGTTGCCAACAGGGAAACTGCGTCTTTCATGCCCTGTGTCGGAATTCCGTAGCCATCACCCACATAATCGCAGTTAGCGACGACATCTTCTCGTTTCACGCTACCTGCCGCGCCTATATATTCTGCGGTTTCTTCTGCTAGTTCGAATACTTTTTCTTCCTGCTGGTTTTGTGGTGCACTGACTCCGATTCCCAGTAGGGGAATGTTCGCGTGGGTCGCTTTTAACCCAGCAATAAGTCCTGCCTGCGTGCCCGCACTGCCGGTAGCATGAACGATGTGGTGAATGACAAGGCTTTGATCATTCGCTTGGGTTAGTAATTCTATTGCGCAGTTGACATACCCCAACGCGCCAATTTTATTGGAGCCACCGCCCGGTATAATGTAAGGTTTTTTCCCTGTCGCTTCCAGTTCAGATGCTTTGTCTTTCATTGCCGCGTTCATATCAACACCTTTGTCGTAGTGATGAATGTTAGCGCCAAATAAACGATCTAAAAAAACATTCCCGGAATTCATGTAGCTCTCGTCGGGGTCGGCTATTCTGTTTTCAAATAGCAGTTCACATTGCATTCCAGTTTTTGCGGCTGCAGCGGCGGTTTGGCGAGCGTGGTTTGATTGCACGGCACCTTGGGTAATAATGGTATCAGCCCCTTGTGCGATGGCATCGGCCATCAGGAATTCCAGTTTTCGTGTCTTATTACCCCCAGAAGCCAAACCCGTGCAGTCGTCTCGTTTTACATAGATATTTGGCCCGCCTAAAAATTCGCTCAGGCGTTTGAGTGGCTCGAGGGGGGTCGGCAGATGAGCTAGGGAGATTCTTGGAAAACGCGAAAGATGCATGAGATTTCCTTCCATTTATTAAATCTGATTAGTGGGTAATGTTAGTTGCTGTGTTGCGTATGCGATAGTCTGCTTTACTAGAATGTCGGTGGACTCGATTAAGGGGATGTCGATATCTTGTGCTGTCATAACTAGAGGAATCTCTGTGCATCCCGCTATGATCACTTCTGCACCTTTAGCTTTAAGGTCGTTGGCCAAAATTGTCATCGCTTTAGTTGAATCGTCGTCGAAGTTGCCCGTTTTTATTTCAAATAGTAATTTCATGAATTGCTGACTCTGGACTTTGTCCCACTGAATAGGCACATAACGGTTGTTAGAAAGCGCACTTTGGTAAATATTTGCCTCTAAGCAGCCTTCGGCAGCCATGATGCCGACTTTTTTTACATCTGGATAGTGAGTTTGAATATACGAAGTCACCTCATCGACAATACTAATAAATGGGATAGTTGTGGCGGCACGAATATCTTCTTGATAGGCATGCGCAGTATTGCAAACCATCACCAGAAAATCGGCACCTGCAGTCTCGAGTTTTATGGCCATTCTTTTTAAAGGTTCTTTCGCATCAATTCCGGTTCCGTTAAGAGACTTGTGCCGGTTGGGGACTAAGGTGTTGTGATCAATAATGAGCGGGAGATGATCTTGATCGAGTAGCGCGGGTGTTTGTTGAATGACCTTTGACATAAAGTCGACGGTAGCCTGTGGCCCCATGCCCCCCAGTACGCCAGTTGTCAGCAAGATTTTGTTGTCCATTGGCGTGTCTCTCCATAGGTTTTTTATTCGGTAGGCCAGATGGTTCTAGCGGGGCGAAGCCTAAACACTGAGGACATGTTAACTCGGTCAAAATGAGTCTTAGCCTCACTCCTTCAGAGATAGCGTTATCAATAGCGTGCGACCTTTCAGTATGCTGATTGTATTCAAGTAAAAATGCAATCGATATCATCGGTTCCGGTAAAGTGTCGACGCTCTTGCGCCTCGGTCAGTGTACTGTGATCAAGGCATAGTGACGAATGCAGCAACAGGGTATACTTTTCGTTCAGTGTCTGCCGCAAATAATTATAAAGGGGTAACTATCATGTCGGAAAAATTCGAAACTATTCGTTATGAAGGCGTAAAAAATGGCGTTGCCAGAATTGTGTTGGCGCGCTCAGCCACCCGCAATGCACAGGATAAAGCGATGTTGTATGAACTGAATACGGCATTTGATCTCGCAGCTCAAGATAACGAAGCTAAAGTCATCGTGTTGGCTGCGGACGGGCCTCATTTTTCTTCAGGGCACGATTTACGTGATCAATCTAAAATGAGCGATTTTACACCGGTAGGAAACTGGGGCGGTTTTGATTTACCCGGAGCCGAAGGTTATATGGCTCAGGAACAAGAAATTTATTTAGGGTTTTGTTGGCGTTGGCGCAATCTCCCCAAACCGACAATTGCCGAGGTGCAAGGAAAGGTGATAGCCGGTGGTTTGATGCTAGCATGGGTTTGCGACATGATCATTGCTGCGGAGAATGCGACCTTTTCAGATCCCGTGGTGGCGTTTGGAGTTAATGGCGTCGAATATTTTGCGCATCCCTGGGAGGTAGGTGTGCGTAAAGCAAAGGAGATGTTGTTTACCGGTGAGGCAATTTCATCGGAAGAAGCGAAGGCTCTGGGTATGGTTAACCACGTTGTTGCAGATGATGCATTAGGCAGCTTTACCAGAAAAATGGCTGAGCAAATTGCCCAGCGTCCTTCGATGGGATTAAAATTAGCGAAGCAGTCCGTCAATCAAATGCAAGATAATCAAGGTTTATGGTCGTCCTTGCAGGCAGCAATGTCCTTGCAGCAATTGGGGCACTCTCATAACCACCAGGTGCATGGGATGGGAGTCGACCCGGCGGGCATGGATATCATTCGCAACCAGGCTAAAAAATCTTAGTGCGAGGATCCTCTCTCGGTCGAACCCTACGATAAGGAGAGGGTGTTTTTTGCTGTTAACGATTGCGCTGGAAAAAGAATTCAAAATTTTGAACTTAGATAATCTCTAGTTATCGAAGAGATCCGAATAATACTTACGCAAGTCTGGTTTCTTCACTTTACCGGTGCTCGTGACGGCTATTTGGTCTTGTATTATGATCTTTTTCGGGACCTCAAATCCTGCCAAATGTTCGCGGCAATGATCGATTGCAATTGCCTCGTCCAAAGTCAAATTTGGCACTAGTTCTAGCACCGCGCATACAGCTTCGCCCCACTTGGGATGAGGGACAGCAAAAACGGCGGCGAGTGCAACGGCTTCAAGGCCGACAAGTACAGCTTCTACTTTGCAGCTTGATACATTTTCACCGCCGGTTTTTATGATGTCTTTTTTGCGGTCGACAAACATTAGCTGACCTTCAGCGTCGATAAAACCCAAGTCGCCACTATGATGCCAGCGGTGTGTTCTTACTTCGGCGGTAGCTTCAGGGTTCTTTAGATAACCATTCATCGATTGGGGACCCCGCCAGCAAATTTCTCCGATTTCCCCGCTCGCACATTCCCGGCCATTGTCGTCGAGAAC
>JBLHNZ010000348.1:0-4611 GCA_047623245.1 Oceanicoccus sp.
TAAAAGAGTTGCAGAGGAGGGTTTGAAGGTAGTGTGGTCTTGTGATCCTATGCACGGCAATACAATCAAGGCTACCAACGATTATAAGACGCGTTCCTTTAATAGTATTTTGAGAGAAATTGAGCAGTTTTTTCAAGTTTTGCCTACCTACGGGCAACACCCCGGAGGGTTACATTTAGAGATGACCGGTGCTCACGTCACCGAATGTGTTGGTGGTTCTTATCATGTGTCTGAAGATGATCTCGCAAGTTGCTATAAAAGCCAATGCGACCCGCGTCTAAATGCTCAGCAAGTGTTGGAATTGTCATTTATGGTTGCCAAGTTAATGAAGAGCTAAAGGGTTCATTGGGGGGGGCTGCCTATCAGCGGAGAAGAGCAAAATGTTATACCTGGATTTTGCCTTCTCTTGCATAAAATTTCCTCATGCTATTCATTGAGATGAAAGATAGAAAAGAATATTCGTAGTCGTGAGCGTACTATAACTTCGTTTTAATGGCCTGAGAGCGACAGCTAATGAAACTGGACACGCAGCAAGACACAATCGATAGTCTACCAACGCATCTGCAACCCTTTGTTGCAATTCAGCATTACGATCTTTACACACCGCGGGATCAAGCCGTGTGGCGCTTTTTGTTACATCAGTTAAAAGACAATCTTGGCTTAAGTGCGCATCCGGTTTATTTGGATGGACTAGCGAGGACAGGTATCAATTTTGAATGGATACCCCGTATAGAGGAAATGAATCGTTGTCTAACAGTTCTTGGTTGGAGAGCGGTGGTCGTCAATGGTTTTTTGCCGCCCGCTATTTTCATGGAATTTCAAGCTCACCGAATATTGGTAATTGCAGTTGATATTCGATCTGTAGAGCATATGCTTTATACCCCAGCTCCCGATATTATTCATGAGTCCGCAGGGCACGCTCCCTTTATTATAGATATTGATTATTCCGAGTTTCTTCAGCGTATTGGAGAATTGGGTATGCAGGCTATATCAACTATCGATGACATGAAGGTTTATGATGCCATTCGGGAACTATCGATTCTTAAAGAAGTTTCTGACTCCAAGGTAGAAGAATTAGCAACAGCGGAGCAGGTGTTAGCCACTGCCATTGCGGGCCACAAATCGATATCGGAATCGGCGTTGTTAGCTCGTTTTCATTGGTGGACTGTTGAGTATGGTTTAGTGGGTGAGGTCGATGACTATCAAATTTTTGGTGCAGGACTATTGTCGTCGCTCGGAGAAAGTGTTGATTGTTTAGACGACAAAAAGGTAAAGAAGTTGCCGTTAACGGTTGACGCTATTTTAACACCTTATGATATTACATCACAGCAATCTCAGCTATTTGTTACTAAATCCTGTCGTCACCTCACGCAAGTGTTAGAGGAGTTCGCTCGCAAAATGTGCGTGAACACAGGAGGTACCGTTTCGCTCGAAAAAGCAATCACTGCAGGAACAGTGAATACAGTCGTATTGAGTTCGGGAATTGAAATATCGGGGAAGTTTAGTCGGATAATCAAGGACGCTGTGGATAACACCGTTTATTTTAATACTTCCGGTCCAAGTCAATTGTCATATCGGGGCGCTCAGTTACCGGGGCAAGGTGTTTCGTGTCACAGTAGCGGCTTTGGTAGCCCTATCGGCGGACTGAAAACTCTCGACAGGTGTTTATCGAATTATACTATTGATGAGCTAAAGCTCTATGGCGTAGAGATTGGAAAAAATTTAAGACTGGAGTTTTTGTCGGGTATAACAGTGTGTGGAAAACTTAATTCAATACTGCGGCGTGCGCATAAAAATCTGGTCTTCAGCATACAAGATTGTACAGTCGTAGATCTTTCAGGCAATGATTTATTTAGGCCTGAATGGGGGGTTTATGATATGGCAGTTGGTGATGACGTCATATCAGTTTACGGCGGATCTGCAGATAAAGAGAATTTTAACATTTATGAGGAACCGTCAAAACAACAGGTAAACAAAAATACAGATGATCAAGCGGAGGAAAAATTATTTGAGTGGTATAAACAGGTTCGCGACTTTAGGCAGGGACTACCAATGGAACCGCAATGTTCACTAGACGTCAGTACATCCAATTCCTTGCAGGCTCTATTGAATGACATCTTGTATGGCGCAAAACAAGAGTGGTTGTTGCTGTTCGAGTCTCTGGAATTGGCTCAAATGACACTTTTAGAGATTGATGATTTTGTTAATCAGCTTGAACTGCTGATGAGTGATGGTGACGAGCAGGTTAAGTGTTTGATTGGCTACGGACTCGATCGTTTGGGATTGACGAAGTCAGGCAGCGTGGAGCGCGCCAGTGGACCTTGACATGTGGGCCATATTCACACAATCGCGATTGATGCATTTGGTTTCGATGTTATGTTTTAAATTGGTTAACTAGCGTGCTCAGTCCCGTAACTATTTTGGCAAGTTCATCACTTGCTGAAAATTTTTCTTTCGCGCCTTCGCTGGTTTCCTCTGATTTTTGACTGATTTCTGTTGAATTTCTGCCAATTTCACTGGCTACTGCACTTTGCTGTTCAGCGGCGCTTGCGACTTGTATGCTCATTTTAGTGATGCGATCTACTGCTTCAACGGCTTTTAATGGAGTTGTGGTAACACGCTCCGCCAGACGTACAATATTTCCTGCTTGTCCGGCTCCCGTTTTCATCGCTCCGGCCGAATCGCGGGCTCCCGCCTGTAACTTGTCGATCATACCTTCCATTTCTCCCGCTGAGTTTTGTGTGTTCTGCGCAAGAGATCGTACTTCATCGACGACAAAAGCAAATCCGCGTCCTTGTTCCCCTGCTCTCGCAGCTTCAATAGCAGTATTTAACGCGAGGAGGTTAGCCTGGTCCGCAATGCCCTTAATGACGTCAAAGATACTACCAATGTTTGCTGTTCCCCATTCAAGTTGCTGAAAAATGGTTAGGGTGTTGTTTAGCTTATTGGCAAGTTTTTAAATTTCGATGACTGTCTCATCGACTACACTCTTACTGTTTTCAACCTGAATGCTTGCCTCGTTGGCTGCTTGTGCTGCCTCTGTTGTATCGCGCGATACTTCTTCAACTGTAATGCTCATTTCATGAATCGCCGATGCTAGTTGATTGAATGCTTGGCTGTGCGGTCTGTCGGTGGCGGTCTTGACGCTAACGAGTGCTTATAGAGAGATGGGTATAAGGATAAGGTCAAAAAAGCCGCTATTAATTTTTGATTTAGCTTTGAAAATGAAATCATTCTATAAATCCTTCCTGTGCGGCAAGACGCTGCAGGATGTCTTTATTTCGGTATCCTGCGTTGACTAAGTTTAGTGAATAATATTGGGTTGTGCGATTTTTTCGCTTAGTCTATTTTTCGATATAAAATATGTACGGTGTTCATCCTTTTTTTATCAGAGTGATAGGAAAAAATAGACACAATTGGTTCTTATTGAGTCCTATATTGGGCGTATTTTTATGTTCGCTGGTAAAGAATCGAGCTTCGGACTATTATGTCTTGGCGGTACATTAATAGCTTTCGCCCTGTTAGATTTAAGTAGGGTTTTTGTTTCAAATATGCCTATGTAATGTTTTTGGTGAAACACACCGATTTAGTGTGAAAATGAAGTACGAGAAAAGGATTATGGCAAGGAAAATAAAGGTTCTTATTGTTGATGATTCTGAACTTATTAGGGTATTGTTGCGCGAAATTCTTTCTTCAGATGATGGGATAGAAGTAGTAGGCGTTGCTGATGATCCCTATGATGCTCGGGAAAAAATAAAGGCGTTGTCGCCCGATGTGATGACGCTGGATATCGAAATGCCAAGAATGGATGGGATAACGTTTCTCGGGCATATAATGCGACTTAGGCCTTTGCCGGTGGTAATGGTATCGACATTGACCCAAAAAGGTGCCGATGCAACGATTGAAGCATTGGAACTAGGTGCCGTCGATTTCGTATCAAAACCGACGGTCAACGTGAAAAGTGAGCTGAACAAGCTAAGTTCCGATATTATTTCCAAAGTGAAGAGCGCTGGGAAGGCGAATATCTCCGCATTGGAAAGGAATATCAATCAGCAACAGTTTTCGAAATCAATTAAGCCATTACCGAACAAAAACCTAAATAGAAAAATAGACTTGATAGCAATTGGAGCCTCAACTGGCGGAACAGAGGCGACTAAAGCCGTACTGTGTGGCCTTCCTGAAAATATGCCGCCAATTGTTGTCGTTCAGCATATGCCGCCAGGGTTTACCGCGTCCTATGCTAAGCGACTCGACAGCTTGGTGAAACTCACAGTGTTGGAATTTTGTGAAAGTGGCGAAGTTCTCAAAGATAATCACGTTTATATTGCAAATGGTGGCTTCCACATGCAAATCAAACGGCAGAGTGGAGTGTTAAAGGCCTTTGTAGATGATGGTGACCCCGTTAATCGTCACAAGCCGTCTGTTGATTTGATGTTCGATTCGGTTGCTGTTAGTGGCGCGAAATCCATTGGTATCATTCTGACAGGTATGGGTATCGATGGTGCAAGCGGTCTCGGTAAGATGCGTACCGCCGGAGCAATAACTGTAGCCCAGGATGAGCAAACCTCAGTAGTTTGGGGTATGCCGAGAGTGGCCGTACAGCAGGAAGCG
>JBLHNZ010000349.1:0-4607 GCA_047623245.1 Oceanicoccus sp.
CTTGCCGGCTGTCCCAGTCATAATCTTGAGTAATAAATTTACTGACGCTGCTTTGCAGCATCTGTTGTTCTTCACTGTATGAAAAATCCATGTCGTTTCCCCGCTTACAAGCCTAAAACAGCCTTACATATAATGTTAGTTTGAACTTCGTTACTACCGCCATAGATAGTCGACTTACGATTGTTAAAAAACTTGCCTGCACTATTAGCTGTCTGCCCAGGCCCAATTTTTGTACCATCAAAATCGTAAACGAATTGTTCGCGCACATAAGGCATCGAGTAATACCCAGCGAGCTCAACATTGAGCTCGTCAATAGCCTGTTGTATCTCCGTGCCTATCAATTTCAAAATAGAAGATTCAGGTCCAGGTGCCTTACCTGTACTTACCGTCGCCAACGTACGAAGCTCTGTGTATTCTAGCGCTAGCAATTCGATTTCAACATCCGCAACTTTTTGCTTCCACGTAGCGTTGTCGCTCAGCATGCCATAGCCATCACTCGTATCTGCTGCTTTCGCCCTCAAACCTGCCAAACGCTGCTTTGAATTGGCTACTCCTGCAGTTCCCGTTCGCTCATGCGTTAGTAACACTTTAGCGTACGTCCAACCTTGGTTCTCTTCGCCAATTCGGTTCTCAACAGGTACGCGAACATTGTCAAAATGAATTTCGTTCACTTCGTGAGTACCATCCAACAAATAGATGGGAGATACAGTGATACCAGGTGTTTTCATGTTGATCAATAAGAATGAAATAGCCATTTGATTCTTTACATCGGAAGCGCCAGTGCGCACTAGGCAAAATATCCAATCTGCATGCTGTCCTAAAGTCGTCCAGGTTTTCGTGCCATTAACAACATATTCATCACCTTCACGTACGGCAGCGGTTTTTAATGACGCCAAATCTGACCCGGCGTTTGGCTCGGAGTAACCCTGACACCACCAGACATTACTTTCGAGAATGTCGGGTAAAAAACGCTTCTGTTGTTCATCACTACCATACGAATAGATAACGGGGGCGACCATCTTCATTCCAAAAGCGATGACGCTTGGAGCGCCCGCGACGGCACATTCGTTTTCCCAGATGTATTTTTGAGTTGATGACCAACCCGTACCGCCATGTTCTACTGGCCAGTTAGTTGCAGCCCAACCTTTTTTGTAAAGAATCTTTTGCCACGACACAAAATCTTCTTTTTCCATATGCAAACCGAGCTTAACCTTTTGGCTGATTTCCTCAGGTAACTCTGATTTTAGAAATTCTCTGACTTCGGTTTGAAATGCCAATTCCTCGGCTGATAAATCAATATTCATTTCCTAAGACTCCTTTACTTTGTTCATTACACTCAAAATCACTACGAAATTGCTTTTTCTATTCCCGGTAAAAAAACGATCCGTCTAATGGCACAGTCTATGCCATTAAATACCAGACACTCTTGCATTTACGCAATATATAATACGGCGCGTCACAGATAGTATCTACGAAAGAGGCCTACTGCATGGATCACTAATGCACTCCATCGACACTGTATTTTTAGGTTTCAAACCCCAAAAATAAGCGAATGTCACAGATAGCGACGCGCATCCTGCCACGAAAAAAGCTCCAAAACAATGCCAAGGTTAATGAATTTTTGTAGACGGGGAGCGAATATAGCTGTCTATATCGACATTAACTCGATATGACAAGCGGCAAAGTTGATCGTAATATGAACAAACTGCTTTATTATGGGGCGACCAAGGAGGTAAATAGGCAATTTTCCACATTACGGGAAGAGAAGGCAGAATAACCCACAGATGGCGCTTAAAACAGTATCTTCATAACACTTGAACACCAACACAGACCCAGGGAACTGTGTTTAAAAACGGCACTCTTACGTCACACGAAGATTAAAGCTGCTGGAATCACACATGAGCGGTTGGTCATGTCTTTCTCACTAAGAAGCCAATGAATCCTCAGAGTTATTGTCGCACTGAGCTCTTAACCACTGCCAATCGAAAATAGGGCAGACGTTCAAAACATCGCGCTTGCAGCTGACATGGATTCCACGAAAAAATTCCACCGCTGCGCCCACTAGTAAAAACTCACTCAGAATCCGGAACGCCCTTTAACGCAAACCACTAACACTGAAATGTAATTGTGTTCTCTAAGGGCTCACGGCTCACCCGTGTATTATTTGCCGGAACGGTCGCATCCTCGTAGCCGAATGCGATACCAAATAGAATGCCGATACTGTCGTCAAGCCCAAATGCGTCACGGATGATATCGGGCTGATGGCGCAGACTACCCATAGCACAGGATCCGATGCCATAAGCTGTTAAGGTCAGCATTAAATTTTGCGAAAACATACCGACATCGAGTGAGATAGTGGCTCCAAAACTGACATCCATTCCGATAAAAACGACATGAGGTGCATCAAAAATTTCGAAATTCCGCATCCCCGCTCTAGCTCTCCCTTCTTTGTCATCGCGAGCTATATTCATTTCTCCATACATCGCAGCGGCGCATTCAATCTGTCGCTTGCGATATTCTCCTTCGAATTTATTACTATAGTCAAAATCAGGCCGCGCTGGAGCACCGTTTCTAGCCCGTTCCTGTAATTTTTCGCTAATCGTTTCTCGCAATACTCCAGATGCCACATATGCTTTCCATGGCTGAGTATTACAGTTAGATGGTGCCAACTGCGCCATTGAAAAAGCCTGCTCAATAATGGCCTGTGGTACAGGCTTCTCTAAAAAACCTCGAACGGATCGGCGTGTTTGAATTGCTTCCACCAGAGACATATCCGGCAATAAAACTTCACTCATAGTCAAAACCCAAATAATAAATAACTTATCAACAAAAAATACGAATAGCCATAGGAAAAAACAGAACCATCGAACGATACACTCTATGAAGCATGTTCACGCAATACAGTTTTCAGTACTTTTCCCGTAGTATTACGCGGTAAGATGTCTACAAATCTAACAGAGCGAGGCAATTTAAATTTCGCCATCTTACCGTTACAAAAACTCAAGATATCCTCTTCGCTCAACAACACGTCGCTTTTTAGAACCACGATAACGCAGCCAACTTCTCCCCACTTCTCATCCGGTAGGCCAATAACCGCGGCTTCGGCCACACCATCTAATTGGTAGATAATACTTTCAATTTCGGCAGGATAAACGTTTTCGCCACCGGAAATATACATGTCTTTTGTTCGGTCGACGATATAGTAAAAATCTTCGTCATCGCAGCGACAAGCATCTCCGGTACGAAACCAGCCGTCGACAAAATCTTTCTGATTAGCTTCCGGACGCTTCCAGTAAGATTCGATAATATTTCCACCCTGAACCCATAACTCTCCGGTTTCTCCTTTGGCTACCTCCTCACCCTGCTCGTCTACAATTCGTACATTGGTGAACATCATTTTCTTTCCAGATGAACCCACTTTACTCAAGGCGTGTTCTTTAGGCAGCGAAAAAACGGAAGGCCCCGTTTCGGTCATTCCATAGCCTTGCTGCAATTGTAAGCCCTTGTCAATCCAAATTTTGAGCAAGGGTACTGGCATTGGCGCAGCCCCCACGAGAGCTCGTCTAATTCCCGACGGATCAAAATTTTCGAAATCGGGATGCTGACACATAAACTGAAATGTTGCAGGTACTCCAAGGAAATGCGTAACGCCCATATTTTTGTCGTTGAGGGCAGCAAGTGTTTCTGCAGGATCAAACGCACGCATCATAATCACCTCGCCTCCCGCAAAAAGAGTTGGAACACAAAAGCAATTGAGCCCGCCAATATGGAATATCGGCATAAAGGTCAAACAAACCATATCTTCACTTAATTTTGCCGACGTAGCGTTATTGAGATTATTGGTCTGCATAACGTAATGCGTTATCCGCGCCCCTTTCGGCCGACCCGTAGTACCCGATGTATACATAATCAACCACAAATCATTAATATCCAGGTCTACGATTTGATAAATAGGCGTGGCGTTTTCTAAACCCTTTTCATAGCGGCTGTTACTACCATCGCCATGCAGATCAACTAGTGGGATATTACAGTGTGCAGCGACTTCTTTACCGAGCTCGGTGAAGTCAGAATCACAAAAAAATGCCTTTGCTTCTGCGTCATTAGTAATGAAATTGAGTTCATCGGCGACCAATCGATAGTTTAATGGAACCAGTACGGCGCCAAGTCGCGCGCAGGCAAACATAATTTCGAGAAAGTCTGAACTATTTTGGGACAAAATCGCGACGTGATCTCCCTTCGAAAGACCCAAATCATCACGTAAAAAACCAGCACAACAAGCAACCCGTTCATCCATCTGCAGATAGGTATAGGAGCGCCCAGAAAACAAATCCGTCATTGCAACAGCGTCGGGACGCACATCTCTGTGCGACGAAATCCAGTCGTGGACTTTTGAATACATAACTCTCTCTCTTCACGTATAGCTTGCGTTTTTATTAGAGCCGCAGAAACATGCCGGCAGTGCTATTGACGATCAGCTTTGAACTGATCAATTTTGTGGTTATTTATTCGTGATCATTGTGCCAAAAAATTGCTTAATTGACACGCTCTATGTGCGCGCAGACAAATCCAGATTAATTAGCTAGAATTTCTGAACCCGAGAGAGAGTC
>JBLHNZ010000350.1:0-4591 GCA_047623245.1 Oceanicoccus sp.
TTCCTGTGATAAGTATTCGTCGTATAAAGTCACTAGCGACTCTTCGTCATCGACGATAAGAATACGTCCCGTTTTTTTGCAATTTATGGGAGAAGGCTCGTCTGAATTTTTTGTTTTTGTTTTTGTCTTTGATACCTTTACCGCTGTTGTCAGGGGAAAAAATACTGTGAAGGTCGTTCCTGTATTTTTAATGCTGTCGACAGTAATATGTGCGTGATGCTGTTTCACTATGCCATCGACAACAGCGAGCCCCAATCCCGTGCCCTTACCGACGTCTTTCGTAGTGAAAAACGGATCAAAGACATGCACTAGGTCTTGTTTATTAATGCCGCATCCTGAATCCTTTACCGAGAGCGCTATGCAGTGTGTCTCGCCGATGACCTGGAGTTTATTTGGACGTTTTTCTTTTCGTAATACGACATCAATGGATCCCCCTTCAACGCCTATCGCCTGCTGGGCGTTAGAACACAAATTATGAAGTATTTGATACATTTGGTTTTCATCAGCCTGCACAATGATTCCAGCCTCTATATTTTCTCTAATCTCGATATTAGCGGGGATCAGTGATCTTGACATTTCAAGGGCGTCGTGGACAACAGCAGACAAATCGACCGGTTGTAAACTTGTTGCTTCCATGCGGCTGAAAGTCAGAATCTGGCGTATTAATTTCTTAGCCCTATCTCCCGACACATGAGCAGCGTCAAGGTTTTTTCTACCTAAACTCCCTACCGGCAGATACCTAAAGGCAATTTCAATATTACCTAATATCGCAGCCAAGATATTATTAAAGTCGTGAGCGATGCCCCCCGCCAATGTTCCCAAAGCTTCCATTTTTTGAGATTGTTGGAGCTGCTTCTGCAAATAGCGATATTCGGTGAGATCGCGGATACGCCCGGTGTAGATCTTTTCTCCTTTCCAAATGGTTTCACTCACCGCGAGCGTGAGCGGAAAAGTTTCGCCATTTTTTCGCGTCCCCCATACTTCACGCTCGATACCAATCATTTTCTTCTCACCTGTTACCCTATACTGTGTCAAGTAAGAATCGTGTTGACTGCGCTCGAACTCAGGCATTAGCATATTCACATTGTTACCGATAATTTCAGATTCCGGATAACCAAACATTTTCTCCGCAGAGAGGTTGAAGGAATCCACTGTGCCGGTGCCGTTAATAGTAATTATACCGTCCACCGCCGTTTTGATGATGTTGTTCAGTCGATCTTGGCTTTCTAGTGCTTCAGTGGCGTAGCGAGCTAGGTCGCTATACATATTTTTACTCTGTGTGATGTCAGTAAGAGACAAATAAATATCAAGTGTGTTACCGGTATTATCCATCTCGACTTTTGTGTTGAGTCTTACCCACAATGTTGCCGCTCTTTTTTCGTGCTCGACGTTGTGATGTTTCAAGTGAAGATCACAAGTAATAGTGTCGCTGGTTTTTACAATATGGGACAGAAAAAAGTAATAGTTATCGGCGGAGTCTTCCTGAACAAAAGCGCTAAAGCGTTGGCCAATGATCGAACCTAGATCTAACCCCACTAATTCCGAAAAAGTTTGGTTGGCATTGAGAATAATCCCTTCCTTGCTCAGGGTAAGATAACCGACAGGTGATGAGTTGTAGAGGTGGCTGAACTTGTTGTTAGCGGTGATTAGATCAGACTGAGCCGTGCGTAATTGCTCATTTTGCATTTCCAGTTCTATTTGGTGGGTTTGCAATTCTAAAACCAAGGCACGGGATTCATCGAGAGAAAACGCAACTACATTTGATATCGCGCCAATGCCGTCTTCAATAGTCATATCTGCTTACCAATTTTTTAGTTCAATGGGATAAATCCTAATTCTTTATATCGTTTTTTTGGGTTTATTACTTTGACTTATATCATTTTCGTGGGGAATGTCGATCTAGTTGCCTATTTATATTGCCCGAGCCAGATCACCAGTGTGATTTTCTATAATGTATAGCTACGTCTTAAAGTGTAGTTCAATTCAAAAAAAAGAGAAGCTGTCCAGATTTGCAGTAAGAGCCCCTTAAATTTTTTCAGCTGATTGGAACATTATTCGGTGGTCGTCGATGCTCAAATTGACTGAGCTGAAGAGCGGCTTGGGGTGTATTTGCGATGCAGCACTCACCGGACTTGGCGTGAAAATTTCATGTGAATATTGCCCTTTTGCTCGGCTGTTTGACGAGGATTGATGTCGATGTTTCCCTCCAGAAGCTAACTCTTTCGCGCCTAGGTAGCAAATGCTGGATTTGATTGAGGCGGCAGAAGGTGTTTCGTAACTTTTGCTCCGGTGCGTGACAATGTACTTTGTGGTTATAGTGTTCCCCGCAACGCCTATCACCACACCTCAACAATTAGATTGGGTGTGTCTCCTTCGGCGGCGTGTTCGTAATCGCGTAGAATAGGCAGAGTGGGTGAAAACCATGTACCCAAATCTTTTGTCCCACTTTGTAAAGCAATGTGAGTCTCCTGATTTATCCATTCGGATAGTGGACAGTGAAAGCTGATTTTTAGACCCTGTGGCACTCTAGTGTCCGCTGTGCAAATGTCGCTAGTGATGGATCGGTACTTTTCTTCATTGCGTTTAGTCTATCTAATGCAGAGCCTTGCCAGACAATTGCAGTAACAGAATATTGAGTGGTGCATCGGGTATATCGCTATAGGGCGGTAGCCAATCGCTCTGGCGATTTTCCCTCAATAATCCAGACGTGAACATTGTAACGAATAAATCCCCGGCATCAGTGCTAATAAGCGACTCCTCGTTATCAGTCATTTGAAAAACATCACCTTGTTCTCACACTCGTGCCCAAAGAACGTGTTTTGGCTCAAGTGGGCAGATTAGGTCGGCATTGAAGTTTCCCGTAGCGGCCAGGGTTAGGTGGTCGTTCGCTTTTATACCTAGACGCGTTCTTTTCCGTTCTTTTTTAGGGTCAGAATTTTAACTTCCGCGATCTGTTGCTGCGTTTCGTTACTGGGTTTTCTTGTCGAAATTTCAGTGTTTTCTGCACGATCTTGGATCGCCTGACCTTTGCCGTCGCATGCGCTTAATCCTAAAAGTGTCGTGATGAAAACGAGTGACCCCATTACTTTTTTCACGAATATGCCGTTTTTCATTATGATGTGATGCTGTCTTAAGATAAAAACACACATTGTGTACTCTGGGTTAATATATACTTTGCGAAAGATCTCCGTTAGAAGGCTTGCTTATGTTCTTATTTTTTACATTAGTACTATTTCTAGAGTCATAGAAGTACAAGAACGATTGCTCAATCTAACTGTCTTATTAGCGTGTCGTAGGTTTTATCTACTTTCATTTCCTTTAGGGCTTTCTCTATTTTCTTTACGAGCTTTACGTGTTTCGCTAGCACGTGAATGTAGGTTTGTACGTAATGTAGTCGTGGCTGCAGTTCTCGAATTTCCTTTCTTCTAAATTCTTCTCTTTCAAGTAGCGGCTATACGAGAAAGTTTATGTGTACGAAAATATCCGCTCTTCCGGCTGCGAGGAACCTGAGACCTGCTTTCGTGTTTTTGACGGGAAAAATGTTGTCATGTATTGGCTTCAATTTCGTGGCCATAGTTTTAGAGCCTTCGATGTAGGCGACTCGGTACTTTTTTAGGTTGTTCCAATCGTCGATTTCGATGTCAGCTTGCATTGTGTAAGTAAAATAAGAAAATCTGCCAATGGGTTCCGAAACTTTTAGCAAGTCCGGTAACCCGTTAACTAAATCGCGCAGATAGTTTTGGAATCCACCGATCCTGGTAAAGTCTCCATCAATTCTTCCGCTCTCAATAAATGCATCTACACGGTCGTCAGGAAATTGAACTAAAATGATTTCGACGCCGCTTCGACTACTAATTTCCTTTCGCAAGGCGCTGGCCAATACGCGCACTGTTCGTTTCTTCGTCTACGACCCCGATCGAAAGTGATAGTGATAGTGATTGGCTGCAGGCTAAAGAGGTATTTAGTGAAAGAATAAGCGTGAATATAAGTTTTTTCATCATATTGTTTTTCTACTGTGCAGTTTCAGTCGTTGTGCCTGAGTTTACGGTATGGTTGTCGGTAACTAATAGTGAGCTTTAGGGGGCGCTTTTTTGAGAAAATTCCTAATTCGGATTTTATTTCAATTCAAAGTTTTGACAGTCACCTCCGGCAATCTCATTCAAACGTTCACAATATTTCACTACACCTCCAAAATAGACATTAGGAGGAAAAATGCAATCCATATCGAAATTGGAGCTGTACCGTATAAACCAAAAGTCTATTGGCACCTACCCACCCGCCGGAATACATAATATTCACAAATTATCTCGATTGTTTTCTTTTCTGGGCGACGGTGTAGCCGGCATACAATTACTGCTGGGCATATGCTGGAGAAAGTTTTCCGTCTAGGCGATAACCCTCTAATGTCGAGACGGATGGCTTTTTGCGTTGTTCTCAGCTTTAATTGACACAAGGTATTGATCGTCTGAAAAACGGAGTAAACGAATCGGCTATTTTTGGTGCGATTGAGAAAAAACTATCGGGTTGGGCGATAACTTTCACGCTTGGGAATCCCATAATTGCGCTCGCTTAGTACTCGGTGTATGGTAGA
>JBLHNZ010000351.1:0-4586 GCA_047623245.1 Oceanicoccus sp.
GCCGGTCGTCCAACATATCGTAGTAACTGTCTGGAGGCGGCGACATAAAGTCTACCCCTAAGGCTTTTAAATTGTCCCACGCTTCCAACAGATCATCGCAAGAGAATGCAATATGTTGAATACCCTCGCCGTTAAACGCAATGAGAAACTCTTCGATTTGACCTCCATGAGAAGCCTCTTCATTCAGGGGAATTCGAATACGACCGTCGGGCGCCGACAAAGCCTTAGACAATAAACCCGTATATTCGCCTTTAATGTCAAAAAATCGTACTTCGCGGAAGTTAAAAATTCGTTCGTAAAAATTCGCCCAGAAATCCATACGTCCGCGATACACATTGTGGGTTAGATGATCGATAACGTTAAATCCGCATCCTTTGGGATTACGATCGACCCCTTCCAAAAACACGAAATCAATATCATAGATTGAAGAACCTTCACCATAACGGTCAATTAAGTAAAGCGGTGTGCCTCCAATACCTCTGATAGCGGGCAGGCGCAGTTCCATCGGTCCCGTTGGTATCTCGATAGGTTGAGCACCTAATTCCAGCGCTCTCTTATAAGCGAGCTGTGCATTTTTTACTCTAAACGCCATCCCACAGGCCGATGGGCCATGCTCCTCCGCGTAATAATACGCTTTGCTTTGAGGCTGATAATTGATTATAAAATTAATATCGCCTTGTCGGTACAATGACACAGCTTTAGACCGATGCCTCGCGACCAAACTAAAGCCCAGTGTTTCAAAAATAGGTTCCAGAATACCTGGCTCGGGGGCAGAAAACTCCACAAATTCGAACCCATCAAGACCCATCGGGTTCTCAAAAATATCTTCCACTAGCTTGTCCTCCGTTATACTGTTGGTGCTTCAAATATGAAGCGCAACCCCATTAGTTGCATATGCAACCATTATTAGTTGTAATTACAACTATTGTCAAGAATATTTCTAGGTGAAGAACATAAAATGAAGAACAAAAAGCACGTGATACTGACGCTGGAAAGGTTTCTACCGTATCGCCTATCCACTTTGTCCAATAAAGTCAGTAGCATTATTGCGCAGTCTTATCACGACAAGTTTGCCCTGTCGGTTACCGACTGGCGAATCATGGCGGTTTTAGGTGAGTATCCGGGGGCATCGGCAGACGAAGTCTCTGAAAAAACTCAGATCGAAAAATCCATGCTGAGTAGAGCAATCAACAAACTGCTACAACGGAAATTGATAAGGCGGGAATTCGACAGTAAAGATCGCCGGCGGTCCATACTGACTCTAACTGACACAGGATTGTCGGTTTACGATGATATTGTTCCTGTATCTTATGAATATGAACAACAATTATTACAGTGTTTGAATAAGCAAGAACAAGAACTGTTAAGTGAATTGATAGACCGACTTTATGTGCATGCGGACACTATTCAGCTGTAACCAACGATAAGTAGTGATTGCGCGAAACGAGTCAAAGCTTGTGCACGCTGACAGATATCGATTCGCGATACGATCTAGATAGACAGCTGTTCGTCCGTAAGCTGCAACAAGAAAGCAACGTTTTCCCAGATCCACGCCACTGCAGAAGCATGTCCAAAAGCACCACCAATCCGTTACCGTTCGCTTTCAATCACGCTGAAATCCGCGGGGCGTTTTTCGGCAAACGCGCGCAAAGCCTCTAAATTGGATGGGCCTCCTGATAGTCGAGCCAGACCTTCCGTTTCTCGCACATTTGCTGCGCGCATATTGTCTTTATGTGCCGCCATTATCATAGCTTTTGTTTCGATCAATGACGCCAGGGGCATTGCAGCGAGCTGTTCAGCCTTTTCCATAACTTGACTTAAAAACCCCTCGTCGGGAAAAACGTCAAAAGCAAGATGTGTTGCCTTACATTGATCGGCGTCCATCCATTCTGCGCTGAGTAAAAACCAACTGGCCGCTTGATGCCCCATTAATCTGGAGAACGTGTAAGTACTGGCCCCTTCCGCTGTAATTCCGAGCGATGAAAAAGGACATCTGAGTCGAGCGCTCGCTGCCATGTAGGTGATATCGGCCAAACCACAAAGCGTCGCGCCAATTCCTACCCCTAAACCATTTACCGCAACGATGATCGGTTTGGGAAAGTCTATTAGCAGTTCTACCAGTTGTGCTACACCGACGGGGGCTACTTGCTCCCAGCTGTTTTTTTCATTACCTTCGCGTTTTTCCCTGAGATCGGCCCCGGCAGAAAAAGCCCGCCCACTGCCTGTGATAATAATCACCTTGGCGGAGTTGTCATTCTTCGCTTGCGTAATCGCTTGACAGAGAGCCTCCCACATTGCTCTATTGAAGGCGTTCAGAGCGTCTGGTCGATTTAAAGTTATTGTTCTAACGCCCTTCGATGTTTCTGTTAAAATCATAATATTCCTGTGAATAACCCGCTAATTAATTTGTGAATAAAACTAACTACCTGTAAAACCGCCCCGAATCAACTGAGTCTGACGGCTAACGTTGCTCACTATTGCAGATAAAGAATAGTAACTTTCGTTGGTCGCGAAGAAAAAGTATCTGCTCGTCGCAATTACAACTAATCATTCAACTTTTAGCCTACCACTACGAATCAAAGTGAATAACGCTGCGAATGCTCTTCCCTTCGTGCATAAGATCGAATGCATTATTTATGTCGCTCAGCGGCATCGTATGTGTAATAAAGTCAGATAGCTTGAATTCTCCTGCCATGTAACGCTCGACGATTTGAGGTAATTCAGAACGCCCTTTAACTCCTCCAAAAGCTGTTCCACGCCAAACCCTGCCGGTCACGAGCTGAAATGGACGCGTGCTAATTTCTTTACCCGCTCCGGCAACGCCAATGATAATAGACTCACCCCAACCTTTGTGGCAACACTCCAAGGCCGAACGCATGACGTCGACATTGCCAATACATTCAAAAGAATAATCGACACCACCGTCTGTCAATTCGACGATAACATCTTGAATAGGCTTGGTATGATCCTGCGGATTTATGCAATCAGTGGCACCCAACTGCTTCGCTAACTCAAATTTGCTATCATTAACATCGATTGCAATGATGCGACTTGCTTTGGCCATGGTGGCACCGATGATCGCCGACAAGCCTATTCCGCCTATACCAAAGACAGCAACCGTTGCACCCTCCTCTACTTTGGCGGTATTCATTACAGCACCCATACCAGTGGTAACGCCACAACCGAGTAGACACACCTCTTCTAACGGCGCATTTTTATTCACTTTCGCCAAAGAAATCTCCGGCAATACGGTGTACTCGGAGAACGTTGAACATCCCATATAGTGATATATAGGTTTCCCATTTTTAGAAAAACGGGAAGTACCATCGGGCATTAAGCCCTTACCCTGTGTTTCGCGAATTTTTTGACAGAGATTGGTTTTTCCAGACAGGCAGAATTTGCACTCGCCACATTCCGGGGTATATAAAGGAATGACATGGTCTCCTATTTGAACACTGGAAACGCCGTCACCAAGGGCTTCTACAATACCTCCTCCCTCATGCCCCATAATACAAGGGAATACGCCTTCCGGATCTTCGCCAGACAATGTGAACGCGTCGGTATGACAGACACCACTGGCAACGATGCGAACCAGAACTTCTCCTGCCTTAGGTGGCATGACATCAATTTCTTCGATAACTAATGGCTCACCAGGCCCCCAGGCCACAGCAGCTTTACATTTAATCATAGTTTTCTCCATCAATTCGCTTAATTTGTATCAGTAAGAGCCTTAAGTAATTTATGCATTCACAGATGCCCGTAAATTATTTGTTAGTCATCGGCCCGTCCAAAAAACAGGCTAATTACTGAATAAAGTTCGTTCAAAAATTGTTCGTATTATCGACACATAGGTCGTTGGAAAATGCACCTGCACTACCCCTCGCGCTAACAGAGACAATTCTTGCTCCTTTTCGTAAGTATGTCGATGACCATGTACATTGCATAGGACCGAATTATTGCCGATTTCTGGGTAATGAGTGGGCTTTTCTAGTTATGTGGCAGACTCCATGGTTCACAGTCCCATCAACTATTATATTCCTCGTATCAACCAGATTGCTTTTTTAGAAGTTGAGCGAATCCCAATATCACGGAAGACGAAAAACAACCGAAATTTACAATGGTACGCGCTGGTCCCATTTCAGTTAGATGTAGCTCGGGGATTCCATAGATAGCTGCTGCAACAAATGCCACTGGCTATCTTCTGGCTCGTAAACACGCTCCCAAGCTTTTCCATCCGTTGATCGGAACGCCGCCCCAGACATATTATCCTAGTCCCTTGACTCAATAAGCAATCTAACACTTCTAATGCTAGCGATGTAGGTAAGGCCCAAAACGGAACATCGCACACTACGATAGGAGCAGAGCTTATTAGTGGCAAATTCGCTCTAATTAAGTTTGGATGGTAGTCGGAAACCGGACTGCCGGTCAACTACGCGATATCGGCCTCTGGATTCGGCTCAGCAACGAAGAAGCTCACCGCATATGTAACCGACTGCGTCATAATAACGACCTTATAATAAATCACTCCATCGTCTTCTCGTTTACAAACGCGCTCCCAAAAAGTCCAGAATAATTGCAAACGAACT
>JBLHNZ010000352.1:0-4583 GCA_047623245.1 Oceanicoccus sp.
GTGAATTGGCTGCTTTAAAAAGGAATCCGAGGAAAGTCCGCGGCGCTAGTATTCAAATTCGTGGCTTTGAATAGTATGCTGGAAGCTATTTTCCGGCAAACTAAAGCCTAAAAAAAGCACCATTGTGGTAATGCCGGAACGAAGGAAGTCGCAGTTTCTTTGTAGAGTCAAATTTATCAGGGATATTGGTGGGTTGCATGCAGTATTCCAAAACCGTTAGTCATCAGTGTGTATCAATTTTGGAGATATGTTCGATATGTGAAAAAGTCATCAAGTTAATCGGCACTGGATGTCATATGCCTTTTGACGGTAGCTTGCCGCGAGGTCGGTTTTTGAATTCGAGTATTATGCCCTTTTCCTCAACATAGGAGAGGTTTTTTCGGCGATCACTAGTGGCTTGCTGTTCATCGGATTTAATACCATCGACCTCTTGCGCTGTCGCGCCGTCTACCTCCACTCTTTTTTTGGTTTCATTTAGCGCGCCTTGAACTTCCTCTGCCAGTTTAATGCTGTAGGGCAATTTGTAAGCTCGCGGTTCAGACTCTATTATTCCCGAGTCACTAAGCGCCTGAACCCACAGATAAATTTGTCCTTGAGTTCCTGTTCGTTTATCTGGCTCTTCGGTTTTGGCCCAAACCAGTCGAAACGACCTCGGCACCTGCTCTTCAGTTGCCCACCCTTTGATATCTCTAATTCCAATATAGGTGCCGACATAAAACAATCCAACAATAGCGATTAGCGCGAGCTTAAATGAAGTACGCCACTCAGAGGATATCCAGATGTTAAGTAAAAGAGCGGCTAAGAGCGCGTATGCAATCGCCAATAGTACACTAGTCATCAGTTTGTCTTTTTGCTAATACGGTTAATGAGGGACTTCTGTAAGTGGTTAATGTCGCTGGCGTCACCCTGACTATCGAGATTAAACCGGGTAGCTGTCACTTCATCTCCCGCGCCATGCAGGTCATGAACGCCGTAGTAAATCATTTTTACTTCCGGGTTTAGTTTTTCAATCTTAACTGATACCGGAACGGTGGATCTATAATTTGCTTGGTAATGAAGGATATTGACTACGTATTCACCGGGTATCCACGATCGTAGAGACACGGTTTCCTGATTGATTGGGTTAGAGATTTTTTTACCGTTGATAATCAATTGATCTTGCAAGCTACCGCGATCGTCACGGTCAAGGTGCATTACGCCCGTATCCTTATTTGAAAACCAAAGGATCTGCCCTCGTGGGTCTTCCACGAGAATATCGATATCGTCGGGATGATTGTCTGGCCAGGAAGCAGTAATGATGTATTCGGCTTTATTGTCGACTTTACCAGATTGTTCGGGCTCTGCAATTAACATAAAGGCTATAAAAAACATAAAAGCAAAGCCGAGCAGAGCATTAAATAGAAGGTCGGTGAAAGCGTCATTGCTTGGAGCTGGCCGAAAAAATCGTCCCCTCGATGTCATGATTCTGGTTCCAGATTACGAACCTTCTCGGCGGTCAAGTTGGTACCGGATATTTCGTTAGCGGATAGTTGCGCGCGCGATAGCTGCTCGATTGTGTTGTGTCGATTTGACAGCATCGGAATGACGAGTACTTCTACCGATACAGCTACGCGATCTACAAATCGAGCGGCTGCCGAATCTAATATTTGATATTGCAAGCCAAGTAATGCACTGGTAACTAAGCCTGTTAGCGTTGTGAAAAGAGCAATTGCCATACCTCCACTCATTTGGCTAAGCAATTGCTTAAGTACATTGGGATCAAAATCAGTTAATTCTCCCACCGGAGTAAGCATCATAATGAAGCCAATGATTGTTCCGAGAAGCCCCATTTTTAACAACAAGTCACTGGCGAAATGACCGAACGAGTGTTTGGCCATTAGGCGTTCTACAAGTGCTTCGAGAAGAATGCTGTGGTCTATATCGGCTGAGAAATACCGCGTTTTTTTCAGTAAATCGTCTAAATACTCGGCATAAATGCCCTCGCGTAAACGATGGTCGCCGATATAGATCTGACCGCCTTGGCTTACAAGTGCTTCGGGTTCGATAAGCTCTAACAACGGATAAGCGTTATCGAGACTTTTTTGCGCGGAAGAAAGCCGAGTTACCAAATACATCCAGTGAAGGCTAAATACTCCGTAAAGAGCGATTATAATATAGGAAATATAACTGCGATCGCTTCTTAAAGTTAGCTCTAATAAGCCTTGCTCGTAAAGTAGGTAGAACCCAAATAAAATAAGAGTCGTAAGGGTCAGGGCGCGTAGTAAAAGGCCATGATTCACACTTATCGAAATATTGTTCTTTTTCAGGAAGGCCTCCAAAATCTTTTAGTCGTTTTTATAACCTTTCGATGTGTGGCAACCAATAGCGTATCGTAGCGGAAACGAAATTACGGAACATTTTTGCAATGTAAGGTTTTCCAGTCGTTGTGACTTTATCGCTTTAAGCTAGTGACAGCGTTGCTCTTTATTCTTAGCAGCGTACGCAGACGTCAAATGGGACATTGATTTCACTTTTCTTTATTATTATCCCCGATACCACCGTTTAGCATTGTATAAGATATCATGCATGTTTAGCTAATTGTTGTGTTTTCGTGTCAATGATCACGGCTGCTATTACCATCGGTAATGAAAGTGCCACGGATTCACTTCTTCGTATGCCAGGGCAAACTCAAAGAGTTTTCGATCGTCCCCCATGTTGGCCATAAATTGAATGCCCATAGGACGTCCGAGGGAATCGAAACCAGCGGGTAAAGAAATGACGGGACAGCCGCACAGGGTGCCGCCAATGGTGACTTCCATCCATCGGTGGTAGGTATCCATATCCCGATTCGCTATAGACGATGGCCAGTGTTGGTCTACCGGAAAAGGATAAACCTGCGCAGCCGGTAACGCTAAAATATCCCACTGCTGGAAAGCCGAATGTATCGTCCGATACCAGTCTGAGCGCACAATGCTGGCATTAAATAAATCTGTTCCACTGATATTTAGGCCGCTTTCTATTTCCCAAACAAGTTCCGGTTTCATTGCTCTTCGATTCGCTGAATCTAGGTAAAGATTTCTTTTGTCATTGGCAATAAGCCAATGCCGAAGCGTTAACCAACATTCCCAGAGAGAATCCATGGAAAATACTATTTTGGCGTCGCTTAGTTGGGCGCCCGCCAAATTCAACTTTGTTAGCGCACTTTCGCAGTGCGCGATAACACCATCTTGCATCGGCAGATAACCGGCATAACTGCCTAGCCAGCCGACTTTCGTTTCCGTAAGGTTATGCTTAATCGGCATATCGCTTTGATCGCCAGCGTGTCGCATACTCAAAGGCGCGCGACCGTCTGTGCCGGACATAGTATTAAATAGCTGTATTACATCGGAAACGGTTCTACCCATAGGTCCGTCTGTTGCTAGTTGATCAAAGAATAGATCGTTTTTTGATGCGGGTATTCTCCCCAAACTTGGTCTGAAGCCCACGATGTTGTTGAAGGCAGCGGGGTTGCGAAGTGACCCCATCATGTCGCTGCCATCGGCTACCGGTAATAGTCCTGTTGCTAGAGCGACGGCGGCACCGCCACTGCTACCACCGGCACACAAAAGAGGGTTAAAAGCATTCTTGGTATAACCGTATACAGGGTTATACGATTGCGAGCCGAGGCCAAATTCTGGGACATTGGTTTTCCCAACGAAAATTGCCCCTTGTCTTCGAATGCGTTCGACAAAAATTTGGTCTTGAGTAGCGATGTTGTTTTTAAATAGCGGAGACCCAAAGCTGTTTATGAAACCTTTAAGGTTAGCTAGATCTTTAACGGCGTGTGGCATGCCATGCATCCAACCCCAATACTCTCCTTTACCGAGAGCGATGTCGGCGACTTCAGCTTGTTTGTAGAGCTCATCTACATCTGCCATAGCGACGATAGCGTTATAGGTGGGATTCAAGGCTTCTATGCGGTTTACAGTATCTTGCATCAGTTCGAGACAACTGATTTCTCTATTGGCGATAGCGTTGGATAGCTCTATTGCGGATAAATACATATTTTTTTCTTAGATTGGTTCAAGGGATTGTCAGAACTTGGCAACTCTTGTGCGCGAATGTTTGTTGTATGTCTTATTGGTGCAGAGACTAAAACCCCTTGAGCGTAATGTCCAAGGTTAAATGACTAGAAGGTTGGTTGAAGAACCACAAAACTTAGTCGAGGCCTACATTCTTGTTGATCTTCTTTTATTCGTCTTTTATATTTTTCTGAATGTCGAGGGCGAAAAGTTGGTAAATTTATGAGGTGATTACCGCGACGCCATTAGTTAAGCTCCATGGGGAAAAGATACCTAGTCTGTGGCTTTGCCATGACCAAAGCTGTCATTGCCTTGTGGATATAGGTTAAAAGATCGAGGAATAAAAAATTTTGATGCCGATGTATAACGATATCGTACTAATCTATAGGTCGATCTATACGTAGATTCAGACTAATTGACTTGTACACGCCGCAGCGTTTCCCCGCTGGCATCGATGCGGTTTTCGTGCTTGAATCATAGTCGAACTAAAACATCAGAACGCAGTGTTTGCAGTAATTGTGAATGTAATGCAGTACTAAGCTC
>JBLHNZ010000353.1:0-4545 GCA_047623245.1 Oceanicoccus sp.
TCTTATCTCATCTACAGCCGTTTACACATAGCTATTACCAGAGTCTCGCTAAGGCCGGTATGTAAACGCCCTCGGGCCCGTCAAAACATCCAGCTGAGGCTGAATTATCTCAATCCAGTCACACAAATAAGGGCGGGTTTCACGAGGATCTATCATGTCATTTACCGCAAAGGATTCCGCCGATATATAGGGGTTTTTACTTCTTGCAAATTGCTCTTCCATCTCCTTTCGAAATGCGTCGGGATCTGCAGCTTCGGCAATCTGTCGACGAAAAGCAACGGCAACACCACCCTCAATGGGTAACGCACCCGAGTCGACGCTAGGCCAACTCAATGTATACCCCTGGTCACTAAAATGGGCCGTGGCTGCCACACCGAAACATTTGCGTACCATAATTGATGCCCATGGCACCTCGGCTTGCACGGCTGCTAGCACGGTAGACATACCATATAAAATGGTTGCTTGTGCTTCTGCTTCTGGGCCAATCATGAATCCGGGTTCATCAACCAGATTAATAATAGGCAAGTGAAACGTTTCACATATTTCTATAAACCGACGGACTTTTTGCGATCCATCGGCTGTCATTGCACCGGCAAAAAAACGGCAATCATTGCCCGTCACTCCAACACTTTGACCATTGATCCGCGCTAACCCAATAATTTGCCCCAGGCCATATTGAGATGATATTTCAAAAAAGGAACCCTTGTCGACAATACTATTAATAACGTCGTGCATATCGAAAGTTTGAGTTCTGTCGCGCGGAATGACCGACAATAGACTTTCGTCCATACGATTGGCCGGGTCGGTACACGTTGTTTTGGGGGCACGCTCCCAGACGCTCTGCGGCATATAACTCAAAAACCGTCGCAGCTGATAGAAAGCGTCGTACTCATCGACAGCTAGGTTGTTAACAACGCCATTTTTCAAATGAACCTGCGCACCACCTAGCTCTTCCTTAGTCATTGGCCGACCTAAAGCCCGCTCAACGACAGAGGGTCCGGCGATAAGTACCTGCGCTGTTTGCTCCGTCATCACCGAAAAATGCGAGGCAACCAGACGAGCAGCTGGAAACCCTGCAACCGGACCCAGAGCCGCGGAAGCAACGGGCACCGAGCCAAGAGCCTCGCCAAAAATCTTCATTCGATTTATTTCATAGACCGGACTTCCTACCGTGCGCGGTTGCTTTGGGTCAGTAGGAGCACCCCCCACACTGCCACCTCCTCCCTCGAGAAACCGTACGATCGGAATTTTGTGTTGAACCGCTAAGTGCTCAGCATAAACACTCCGCCGCAAACCCGCACCATTTGGCGACCCGCCCTTTAAGGTAAAATCTTCGCCGCCCACAGCTGTTAAGCGATTATTAACTCTGCCAACACCCAATACATAATTTGCCGGAGAAAAAGACTCCACTTTAAGGTCGTCATCTAGAACCGCACCACCGGCAATTCTGCCCGACTCTTTGAAGGACCCTTGATCGAGGAAATTATCGATACGCTCGCGAATGGTCAACTTACCACGCTCATGATGACGACGAATAGACTCCTCGCCACCCTGCTGCAACGCCAATTCACGACGACGATTTAATTCTTTGACTTCCTCCGACCAACTCATCTACTCACACCCTTCATCAATCAACTTGTCACGATCAATCTTTATGTATCTGTCAGCATTACAATCAGCTGACTTAATGCGTTTCAAACTAAGATTCAAACTCTAGCAATAAGCTTCCCGATTCAACCAACTCATTTTCTTCGACATAAATCGCCGCAATTTTTCCATCTCGGGAAGCGGTCAAATGCGTCTCCATTTTCATCGACTCCAGAAGCAATAGCCCTTGCCCTGCAACTACCTCATCACCAACGCTAACATGCATAGCAACAATCTTCGCGGGCATTGGCGCAGTCACTTCGTTGGCCGAAGTCCCTGAATGCTCTACTGAATTGGTCGTATTGAAAAAAAACGAGAGAGACCCTAACGTATTACAGTGTACTAATATTTGCTCACCGTCGTTAAGCGCTAAACCAACCACTTGAACTCGGCGATTACCAATTTCTGCGTCCATCATGAAAAGCCCTGAATCGTTTGCAGACTTACTTGAACAAATCTCGCAAAGGTGGGACTCGCCATCAATGATAACTGTTTGCCTCGATCCGTCTTGTCTGTGGTTTACAACCTCCAAACTAAATCCGGTGCCGCTGACTTGCCATTTTTGGGGGTAGTGTTTAAGTCCAGGCCACACAATTTCGGCATCCCGTTCATTGAGAATGAGCATCGCAGCACACAAAAGAATGTTGCGGTCGCGGTCATCGATGGCGGCGCTCCACTCTTCCTTATAAAGCGTAACGGCGTTCGTATTAACACCCCCTTTTTGCCAGCTTTGAGAGGCTGCGATGTTACGCAGGTAATTGAGATTAGTATCGACACCCAGCAACGTTGTCTGGCTCAGAGCGGTTTGCAAATTTCGATTAGCCTCACCAAAATCTTTCCCGTAGCTCACAACCTTAGCCAGCAGCGAATCGTAGTACACACTGACACGACTTCCCGACCGAACGCCGCTATCACACCGCTGCGTTTCCGGTGCCCGCCAGAAATTAATATCACCGCTCGCAGGCATAAAATCCAGCTCGGGATTCTCGGCACAAACACGACATTCAATAGCGTGTCCGTTCTGCCGAATACTATCTTGCTCTAAAGTAAGAACTTCGCCCTCGGCAATCCTGATTTGCCACTGCACGATATCAACGCCAGTTACCGCTTCTGTAACACCATGCTCTACCTGCAAACGGGTATTCATTTCAAGAAAGTAGAACTGATTATTTTCGTCTAACAAAAACTCGAGCGTACCCGCTCCGCAATAGTTAATGTGCTGGGTTATCGACACCGCTGCATCGCACAATTGCTGCTTTACGTCGGCGGCTAAATGACGCGCGGGGGATTCCTCCACTATTTTTTGACGCCGTCGTTGAATAGAACAATCTCGTTCGTGCAGATGCACACAATGGCCATAAGCATCGGCCAACACCTGTACTTCAATGTGACGAGCTGCGCCAAGATATTTTTCGACAATGATCTTGTCATCGCCAAAAGCTTGCAAAGCCTCCCGGCACACAGCACCGTAGTCAGATTCTAGCGTACCCGCTTCTTTGACCACTCGCATACCCAAGCCACCTCCCCCTGCCGCAGCTTTAAGCAAAAGGGGATATCCTATAACCTCGCATTCGAGCAAAAATTTTTCGTCGAATGCTTCAACGACATCTATTCCAGGAATAGTTGGAACCGACAAAGACTTCGCCAATTGTCGCGCTGTGTCCTTAGCCGCCACAGCCCGCATACTCTGCGCACTGGGTCCAATAAATACAATATCATTATTCTCGCACGCCTGAGAAAACTCAGGATTTTCAGCAAGAAAACCGTAACCGGGGTGGATCGCTTGCACATTAAGTTCTTTGGCAAAAGCAATAATTCGATCGATATTCAGATAGGAGCTTGCTGCCTCGGGCTCTCCGATACAGACTGCTTCATCGGCCAGTTCAACGTGTAAACTATGTTTGTCTGCAGTGGAATATACGGCAACAGAGACGATGTGTAATTCCCGACAAGCTTTGATAAGGCGAACTGCAATTTCGCCGCGGTTAGCAATGAGAATTTTGTTAAATCTTTGAATTGCCACAGCCATACTTTCCTTACACCATATATTGTCTAAAAAAGAATCTAAGCCTAACAAAGATTGTTGGCTAGAAACAACCGTTAATCGACACCCCACTTTAATAGCTATTTTTTCAGCAAATCCACTCGTATATGCATACTAAACACGCCTGCGTTAGCGGCAACGGCCCGATCAAAAGCTTCTTTGATTGTGGCAAGTCGCTGCGGTGTCATCTTGTGGTCAGTATGCGTGACATTAATAACCGCATTCTCAAACACCGAAAATTCCGTCATTGGCATTAATGTATTAAAAAACTTTTGTTCCAGCAATTCAAAAACGTTCTCTTCAACGGCATCGACGATCGCCTTGAATGCCGCCTCCCGCACGATTTCTTCATCGTGAAAAATACGCAACACTTCATTAAAATCACCTTGAAACAAAGGCTCGGAGATATACAACAAACCGCCCGGTTTCAAAACTCGCTTTATTTCCAGTAAAGATGCCTCCATTAATGGTACGGGCACGTGATGCAATGACTTAAACATAAGAACGCGGTCGAACGTTTCGTCGGCAGCTGGGATTTTCTGAGCGCCCGCTAGAACGAAGTTAACATTGGGCAGATCACCTATTTTTTTGTTTTCTGCATGCTGTAACTCATCGACTTCTGTTGCTACCAATCGACGGTTTTTTCCCTCTGTTGCAATTAGTCGTGTCAAGTCTCCGCGACCACAACCTAATTCCAGAATATGCTTCCCGTCCAGGTCCAGCATGTCTTCAAAAACCTGCGGCTCTCGACAATTAATTTCAATATTATTGTTCTTGAAAATCATAATAGTAGGTTCCATATTTGAAATTTTACCTATTTTTATTGGTTTTCTTCACAGAGAAGTGCCGTTCAA
>JBLHNZ010000354.1:0-4542 GCA_047623245.1 Oceanicoccus sp.
TGGATATTTTAATAGTAGTGCAAAGCGTTGAAATAATATTGTTGGGAAAAGGGGTGCGGTAGTTGTCAAAGGTCATGTTGCCAATAACTATAAAGTGAAGTTTGGTCATCGCTATGGGCTATGGGCTATGAGTTATGCGCGGCGCCGTAACCATCAGGTTGACATGATAACTATAAAAATCTAGCTAGAGATTACCACGAAATATTTGTAAACAATGTCAGAACCTAAAAAAGGGTCAATACACATGACAAAAAATACGTTCAGAATTATAACATCGGTAATAGTTGCGATTTTACTAGCCGCCTGTGGATCACCACGTGGTGCGAAAATGGCACCGGTAGAAATACCCGCATACTCTGAAGAGGAATATAAAATAGGGGTAGGAGATACAATTACGATTGAGGTATGGGGTAATGACAAGTTAAGCGTAGGGGTTCCGGTGCGTCCTGATGGGAAAATCTCCATGTCTTTAATCGGCGATGTTCTAGCGGCAGAAACGTCCGCTGAGAGTTTGGCAGAACTCATTGAAGAAAAGCTGACTGCGTTCATTAAAAATCCCCAAGTGACAGTAATCGTCAGCAACCCAAGTAGTGCAGACTTCCAATCTCGTGTTCGGGTCACCGGCGCTGTAAATAGCCCGCAGTCAGTGCCTTTTAGGAAAGGTATAACTGTTTTGGATTTAGTGCTAATGGCGGGAGGCGTCAATCAGTTTGCGATTCCCTCAAATGCCAAACTGTACCGGAAGGTATCGGGCGAAGTGAAAGTCTACGGCGTTAATCTCGATGATATATTGAAGTACGGAAAGCTCGAAACTAATTATATGCTGATGCCATCCGATATAATCACTGTGCCAGAACGTTCGTTTTAAGTTTGGCTCATTATGAAAGGAAAGGCCCTCAGGCCGAATGTTTGTGGGTTATAATTCGTCTGATTGAAAGTTAGAAAGTTAGAAAAGCAAACATGCAGCGATTAAAATTAAAAACGGGATGATCGAATAAAATTTATGGAAACTGTATTAATAATTGAAATCATTCGTGCTGTATTTCGGGAGTTGGTCGCTCTCAAAGGATGGATATTTGCCGTATTTGTGATAGTTGCATTTTCTATCTTGACTGTGGGGAAATTTTGGGAGGAGCAATATCAAACTAGCACAACATTGTATGCCGATGTGACAAATATCATTACGCCGCTACTCAAAGGGAGGGCTGAAAGTACTGGGATAGATCGATCAAAGGAAGCGAGCGAAAAAATATACACAAGAAAAATCATGAAAAGGGTAGCGGAGAGTAGTGGCCTTATCCAGCCTGATGACGAAGTAGAAGTTCAAGAACAAGCTATTAATGGGCTGCGTGGCGCAGTGAAAATTCAAAATGTAGGTCAGAACTCTTTTAAAGTCACTTACGGTAATTCAGATCAAAACAAGTCCTTCAAAATACTCAATGCAGTTGTCGATGCTTTTATTTCTGATTCGTCCGAGAGTAAACGTCGCGAAAGTCGTAGTGCTTTTGAGTTTATAGAGCAGCAAGTGATTACGTACAAACGCCAACTGGTATCTGCGGAAGAAAAACTGAAAACGTTTAAATCGACTAATTTAGATGGTACGGAAGGAGCTGTGGCAAACAGAATTGAATCTTTACGCTTACAAATTGAGGAGATGAAGCTAACGATTGATGAATCCCAGGCTCAAGTAGCTGCACTAGAAGAACAGCTAAAGGATGAAGGTAAATACGTATCAGTTAGAAATGAACTGGATGGCGAATTAGACCGATTAAAAATGCTTAATGCACGGCTGGATGCCCTTCGTTTAAGTTATCAAGAAAGTTACCCGGATATTGTCGAACTTAGGGATCAGTTGGCGGCATTGGAGTTGTCTGTGTCAGCTAAGAGAGAGCAAGGTAATATCCGCGGTTACTCATCTGGTAACAGCCTTGAAAATCCACTGTATGAGGAGCTGCGAAAAAACATGTCTGCGGCCGAACTAGGTCTTCGAAGTCAGAAAAAGCGTCTAGAGTCAATGAATAGAATGTTGAAGCAAGAATATGCACGGGCGGAGCGGGTTGCTGGTCGGGAGGCAGACCTTTCGGAATTGGTGCGCGATTACAACGTAACCAGAGAAATTTACGAAGAAATGCTTGGACGTAAGGAAAAAGCTCGTTTGTCGATGACATTGGATCTTGAAGGACAAGGGGTTAGCTACAAAATACAGGAGCCCGCGGTATTTCCATTACAGCCATCGGGCTTACGATTTGAATATTTTGCCATGGCCGGCCCTATTGTCGGAATTCTCGCTAGCTTGGGGCTTATTATTATTTATGTTTTACTTGACCCCCGTGTTCGTTCACCGTCGTCATTAATGCAAAAATTACCCCCTGATATAGAGCTGTTGGTAGTGGTTCCCCATATCAATACACCTATCACCAAACGGATTCTGCGTGCCGATATAGCCATGTTAGGGTTTATGTTAGTAGTGGCAGTGGCCGCGTATGTGGTTGCAGTTGGTGCAGTACTAAGAGGATTGATCTGATGGCCGACGATATCTCTGTTTTAAAGACAAAAGAAGAACAAACTTTGCAGCTAGAGACACATATATCTCATATGGCTGAGTTCTCGTTGAAAACACAGGACGAGCTTGCGGCGAAAAAAATCATATATCCAGGAATGCGTCAACGCGAAATGCTGACGGTATTTCGAGACTTAAGAACCAAATTACTTGCGAAGTCGGGAAAAGACAATTTTTCATTAATAGTAAGCACCTTGAGTCAAGGTGGTGGTTCAAGTTTTGTTTCGGTTAATATTGCGGCTTCTATCGCTATTGATGAGCGCAAAACAGCCGTTTATATTGACTGTAATATTGAGGATTCCTATGCTCATACTTTATTGCAGGAAGCTCCCGAGGTTGGATTAATGGAATACCTCGAAGACCCGTCTCTTGAAATAAAAGATATAATATATTCGTCAGGTATACCGCGGCTACGAATTGTACCGGCCGGTACCAGCAATGAACGTGGAGTCGAGGCACTGGCGTCGCCGCGAATGGCAGAGTTTATAAAGGATTTGAAGATTAGATATCCAGATCGTTTTATTATTTTAGATGTGCCGCCAGTCAGCGAGTCCTCGGTCGCGAGAATATTAGCGCCCATGGTTGACATGGCCGTATTAGTTGTACCGTTTGGAAAAGTAACTACAGAGCAAATACTGTCGGGGGTGGATGCTGTCGGTAAAGAACGCTTTGCCGGATTGGTTTTTAATACAGAATAGGTAATTCTTTTATAGACGAGTCATTGCGATCTCAGATGTACCGTCACTGTGATCTAAAATATACAGTCACTGCGATCTAAAATATACAGTCACTGCGATCTAAAATATACCGTCACTGTGATCTAAAATATGCCGTCACTGTGATCTAAAATATGCCGTCACTGTGATCTAAAATATGCCGTCATTGCGAGCATAGCGCGGCAATCTCTACCTAAAGCTGGACCTGGAATTGGAATTGGAAAAATTATGACAAAAATAGCCAAGCATGCCCTATGTATCACTCTAGCTGCCTTCAGTTCCGTGTCTCATGCGGTAGATACATCTCTAGACATAACTCTAGGTCTTGAGCGCAGCGACAATAGTGAAAAAACGAATTCTAGTGAAATTTCAGATACAGAACAAAAAGTCGGTGTTGATTTTGGGCTAAGCCACGACGGTCAGCTATTAGACGCAGCCATCGACTATCGCGCTATTAGAAACAGCTACAAGAACGACACCCAAGAAGACAATACTGAAGTCAACGGTACGTTAAACATCGAGTACCAACCCATTGAGGGCTCACTGTTCCTGAGGCTCGATAGCAGCACGAGTAATATTGTTAATGACAAAACAGACTTAGATATTGCCGGCAATCGACAAAATAGAACAATAACCACGCTCGCACCGGAATGGTTACTGCGACTATCGCCAGCTGATGAGTTGAGCCTAGGTGTTAACTATACTGACATTCGTTACGAGGAAGCAGATTTAGACTCTGACCGCAGCGGTGCCACGATACAATGGTCAAGGCAGCGCTCTAAAATTGATACTGTAAGCGCACAAATGAGTTATATCGACATATCGACAGGAACATCGGATCTAGATTACAAATACTACCAAGCGTACCTTAGTTATGCTGCAATGCTTTCAAAGCTAGGTTACAGTATTAGTCTCGGTTACAACGAAACCAGAAGAGATGCAGTCGATGATGTAGGCGGAGGGTTTATTGATGTTGAGCTTAACTATAAAAGCGGCCCTTCGACATGGTCCCTAGAATTGGGTAGAGAGCTAACCGATAGTTCGCGAGGTAATAATAACGGCGGTTCGAGCGACTTTTCAAATTTTCAAAGCACGAATGACGGCCTAGATATCTATGAGGCAACCACCTTACAAGTATCCTGGAGCAGTAGTAGTTTATGCCCTTCATGTACAGTCAAAGCATCTCTTTCTTATCAAGATGAAGACTACGATGCCTTAGACAATGATAGTGAAGAAGTCAGTGTCAATATTGGTTTTGGTTATGAG
>JBLHNZ010000355.1:0-4534 GCA_047623245.1 Oceanicoccus sp.
GGTCGGAAAGTTATGCAGGGGGTTAGATGGGTGCCCATTAACATATTTGAAGGCGTAGTTGTCTGCATCGGCTACGGGCATTAATTCTATAACGCCAGTATCGCTGTGAGCAGCAGTTCGTGCCGACTTATCAAAATCTTCCCAGCGTGAGAAGTCTTGCTCTAAACAATTCAGCAAGCCACTAATAAATTCGCTGGTTCCTACTTTCCTCACCATTTCTCCCAGAGTGGGTACGTCTATAAATAGAGTCATTGAGTCAATCCTTAGTTAAAGTTGTCAAGTTAGTTGAATTTTAAAGCGATGATGAGCCAACAAATAGCCTACAAAGAGTATTAATTTGTCATTGTTATGCACATAATGTAAATTATTTTTTACATTATGATAGAAATATCAGGGTTATAAGTATGCCTAGCAATCTAGATGAAAAAGATCTCAACTTGATTACGCTGCTGCGTTCAAATGCACGCATGCCGGTGGTGAACCTGGCGAAGCACCTTGGTGTATCACGTGCCACTGTTCAAAACCGAATAAATAAACTTGAGCATAACGGTGTAATTCTAGGCTATACAATAAAGCTAAGTCCCGATTCGGAAAGCCATCCCGTCAGATTATTAATGAATATTTCGGTTGAGGCTAAAAATGAACCAGCAGTAATTAAGAGGTTACGCGGCTACCCAGAAGTGATTGCTATTCATCATACGACGGGGCATTGGGATGTCATAGCCGATATACGTGCTCAAACATTGCCCACGTTAAATTCAATTATAGGGGAAATACGGCTCATCGAAGGTATTTTACAAACGGAAACTAACTTGTTACTCGATAGTCAGCTTTAGCAACACAGGAATCGTCGGGTGTCAGCCCATAAAGGTTTGTAATGGACCGACTCCACTGTCAAATTAGCAGCCGTTACAACCAGCATGTTAAATTGGGTCTTTGATACACATTGCAGACCTTCATTACGATGATGTGACCCACCGAAAAATGTATTTGTTGAATCGGAGAGGAATTTACTGAACTTGATAACTTAGCTATGATCCTCGGTAGATATATGAAGATGTGTAATAGGCGCATTTGTTCGGCAACCCTAAGGATTCGGAATGAATTACAGTATTTTTCCCCTTATCTCTCGAAAGTTACTTTTTGGAAACCCGGATCGTGCATCTGTAACGATCAGTCCAGATGGAAGCCATCTGATGTGGTTAGCCCCACTGGATGGCGTGCTTAACATCTGTGTTGCACCACATGATAATCCTAATGCAGCGAGGCCATTAACACAGGATAGCGGTCAAGGGATTCGTTCATGCTTTTGGACTTACAACAAAGAAATTATCCTCTCATTGCAAGATCAAAATGGTGACGAAAACTGTCATCTGTACGCAATCGAAATCTCCACAGGAAATTGTCGTGACCTTACTCCGTTTGAGGGTGTGAAAGCGGCGTTTAATACATGTCGCCCTAGGAGCCTGTCGGACTTAGGATAAATCTACTGCGGAAAGGCCATTTCGGCCAAATTTCTCGATCCAATTCGTTGAATAGAACAACTATTTGCCTCATTCGATCAAAAAATTTAACTCAAAATGACTTTCCCTCGCTACGATTACCTAAGTCCGACAGACTCCTAGTTATCCAGATGATGTAATTGTTGGGCTCAATCAACGTAATCCACAATGGCACGATATTTAACGCATTAACATTGTTACTGGTGAGCGTACGCTAGTACTTGAGCACGATCGCTTCGTTAATGTCGTCACCGACAATGACCTGGAAATACGTTATGCAGTGGAGATGGCCAAAGACGGCGGCATGATTTACAGCCCGTTCACCGAGGGTGAATGGCAGCCCTGGCAAGTAGTTCCGGCCGAGGACGTGCTCAACACTCACATAGTCGGTTTTGATAATACCAACGCGACTCTGTACAGGCGCGATAGCCGGGGCCGGAATACCTCGGCACTTGTCGCGGTCAATCTCGACACTAACGAGAAAACGGTTCTCGCCTTCGATGACAAAGTCGATGTCACCAGCGTGTTTATCCAGCCCAGCGAACGAAATATTCAGGCGGTATCGTTTGATCATGAACGTCGGCGAATCCAAATTCAGGACAATTCTATCGAAGCCGATTTTCATACTTCTGAACGATCCGAATAAAGGTAATCTTGGCCTCACCGGTCGCTCTCACGACGAAAAATACTGGAGAATTTGTTATACATCCGACGATGCTCCGTTGAGCTACTATCTCTACGATCGACAGAAACCCAGTACCAAGTTCCTTTTTACCCAGCGAAAACAACTGGAGAACCGTAAGCTCGCAAAAATGCATCCTGTTTGGATAAAAGCCCACGACGGCTTCGATCTCCTGGGGTACTACTCTTTACCACCCGGTACCGACAACCAAACCCTGGGAATTCCTGACAAACCACTACCGTTGGTATTCATACCGCATGGTGGCCCCTGGGGTCGTGACTACTGGAGCTTCCACGTTTGGCATCAATGGCCGGCTAATCGCGGTTACGCGGTACTTTCGATCAATTTCCGTGCATCCACCGAATTTGGTAAATCTTTCGTCAATTCTGGCAACCTCGAATGGGGCGGCAAAATTATAGGAGACCAACAGGACGCAGTGCAATGGGCCGTTAACGCTGGCATTGCCGACCCATCGCACTTGGCTGTGTTCGGTATCAGTTTTGGCGGCTACTCGGCGCTTGCGGGCCTCACTTTCACACCTGAGCTATTTGCCTGCGGCATTGACCTGGTCGGCCCGGCCAACCTCGTCACCTTGATACAAACTCTGCCTCCCAATTAGGAGCCAATACGAAGACTTTACACTGAACGCGTCGGCGACCCCGAAAGCAAGGAAGGTCGTACCCTACTCAAAAAACATTCTCCGATCAATTACGTTGATCGAATTTGTAAACCCCTGTTGGTTGGCCAGGGGGCCAACGACCCTTGAGTTAAACAAACAGAGTCTGACCAAACTGTGCAGTCTATGCAGACTAAAGGCATACCAGTAACCTATGCATTGTATCCAGACGAAGTGCATGGTTTTATCCGTCCCCAAAAAAACCTGTCATTTTATTCTTTGCTCGAAGCCTTTCTGGCGGAGCATCTTGGTGGCCGTTGCGAACCAATTGGCGATGACTTGAAGGGATCAAGCATCGAACTATTAGCTGGAGTCGAACAGATACCGGGCTTGCTGGAAGCTCTGGTCGCCAGAGAGAATAAATGAAGTCATTATTAAGACTATTCTGGTCACATTAGAGGACGTCCCAACATCATGTGCATTTGGCTATTCACGTATACTAAATTTTACATATACCCTAAAACTCAGTTAACAGCGAAGTCTAGAGCAAATAACGAAAGATCACTCTCTACCTTCAGGAGCTAATCGATAGAGGTTTATAAACCCCTGAAGAAGCTCGAAAATTGGGAAATCGAAATCTTTTCAGTCGCGCTCTCGATATTGATCCCGTCGCCAAAGTGGGCCTTGTGGAAGATGTTGTTTTAAAATAGGGCATCTATTTATTTTGCTCTGATGGTCTCACCGATTTAGTTGAAGATGGCTATATATACTTAACTATTACCAAATTTAGTGATAATCTGAAAGAAGTTGCTAAGCAATTGATTGCAAAGGCAAACCAGAATGGTGGAAAGGATAATATTTCAGCAATATTATGCCGTATTGATGAGAAATTTTCTATTCGCAAGGACTGGTTTACTAAGACGATTGCATGGTTCGATTAACGGATTTCGCGAGTAGAAACCCATTTAGAGTCTGGATACATAATTGGTCGCAAAACTGATCACAACATCAAGTTCTGGTGAACAGGAACAATTTCTATTAATCAATGAAAACACTACGATTGGACGAAATCCAAATAACGATATTCATATCGATAAATTATCCGTCAGCGGTAAACACGCTCGGATCATCACTATACTGGAGGACTCGTTTCTAGAAGATCTGGGTAGTACCAATGGAACCTACGTTAATGGGAAGCTAGTCAAAAAATATGCTCTCGGCCATGGTGACAACATAACCCTCGGAAAACATCAAATAATCTATCAGAGTGGTTCTGGTGGTGGCGCTAAAGAAAAATTTGAACAACCAATGATAACCCGTCAGGGCGAAGCAGGTATATCTGAAGAAGCTAGTGGAAAGGAACTAGACAAGTCGAAGCAGAAAATTTCAGCTGCCATCGCATTCGAAGCGGCTAGTTCAACGCCTCCTCCAATGGCCAATAAGGAAGCCTGCTTAAAACTATTGAGCGGTGCTAATGCTGGCAAAGAACTCGTTTTGACAAAAGCGCTCACCACCATTGGTCAGCCTGGAGTCCAAGTCGCCGCGATCACCCGCAGACCGCAAGGTTTTTTTCTGATACATGTGGATGGCGGGCCTAATAACGCCGTTCCCAAAGTTGCAGGTACACCCATAGGCTCAAGTGCCTACGAGCTAAAAAGTCACGCCATTATTGAAATCGCTGGTGTCAAAATGGAGTTTTACCTGAGATAAGCCTGCTTTTTATAACCAGTTTTT
>JBLHNZ010000356.1:0-4519 GCA_047623245.1 Oceanicoccus sp.
TGCCCTAAACTTGCGAACTAGGTGCACTTGAAAGCTTCTGTGCACTGATCTGTGCATTTGTTGCTTTGTATTACATGGTGTTACATGCAATTTTGTCCTATTTTCGGCTTTTAGCGGTACTCCCCCCTCCTCAAAAGGGTGTTGTGTCAAACTAATCCACCTGCTTCGCTATTTTCTTGCCCAGTTTCTCTTTGCGCACTCCACTATTATATTGAAATCCGTCGAAAGGCTCGAATATCTGATTCGGAACGAGACCACCAGAATAAGTAAAACAACAAACTACAGTCCCGCCTATAGGCGCTAGTCACGGCTAAAACACGTAGGCCGTAAAAATGAATGGATTGTCAAATTTAGGTAGCGCACCCCATTAAAGCTGGCAAGCGATTAATCACACACCCAATAGCAAGCCAAGCCGAGACAAAAATGGCGCTGTATCTGAGTCAGTAACCTTCAACTTGTTCCGGAAAACTAGTTTAGTTTCCAAATGTAAGTCAGCCAAAGCCAGAATAAAATTGACTTTTTATTGCAAAGATTTTAACTTAAAGTAACTATTCACGGCATTTTGAACACGCTTATTCCAAGGAATCTAGCCACATTGTAAGTCAGTATTGGCGGCCGACATTGTTAGGAGGTGAAAAAGGCCGATTAATGATACGGATTTTACCAACTAAGTTCATGAGAATATCGATTACAGAGGCTGAAACGACAATGTCTCAGCATCGTTTTTCACCTCTACTGTCACTCGGAGACAAAGTTGACTAGCACAATAATGCGGTAACTACGCTAGGTTATTAGTTAGGGCGTTAGTCGCGGAAATCTATAATGGTTATGAACTATAAAGGCAGAAGTATTCTATGTCGAAATAGAAAAACAACCACGAGTCTAGTTGAGCAGAACGTTTTCGCCCATGAATAGGCACAGTTTGAAAGCCATTTATTAATCGAAGAGCGGCAATTTTCAATAAGAACGCCTTCCAGGCTAAAAATTGCAATCACATTGCGTTTCTATTGAATATTAACGATTGAATAATGCTTGGTCACGTTATCAACAGCTAACTCAACGTCGTCATCGATATATTTCCCAAACAGTAATTTCCCGAGAGGCGTGGCCGAGGTAATAACTTGGATCATCATGGACTTCTCTTCAATTCTGAGCCCGCCCGCAGCCGGCCCCAGGAAAATTCTTTGGCAATCCCCACCCGAACTTTCTATATCGACTAAAGCGCCCAGCCCAATCTCAGATTCCCTAGTGAATTTTGTCCGGTGGAAAGACTTATAGAGACTCATTGACGTTTGTAGGTCGTCAATACGGACAGACTGCCCATGAGCCAAATAAGCGGCTTCCAGAGCCAGAGTCCCGTATCTATTGTCCGCGATGTTTTCACTGTGAATCGCGCTCGAATGTGCTTCCATACTCGCCTTAATCGCTGTTTCTAGCTCGCGCTCCAGCTTTTTTAGAATAATTGGAACCAGATAGTACATAAAGGTATGCTTATACAAGTAAGATAAAAGGCAATATACTCGATTAGTTTTTTGTCTACTACACAATTAACTCATGTTTGTGCAGATACTGATAATCAACGTTAATGTAAAAATACATCGTCACTAAATGCGGCAAAGTACTTATTCGCAGGTATTGACTCGCAACATCAACAACTGCCGCGAGCAGAATATTCCACACGAAAAAGATAGAGCAAGTGTTTTATGTCATTAGCGGACACGATTATAGTGTTAGATTTCGAAACGACTGGACTATCTCCTGACTTAGGAGATAGAGCCATAGAAATAGGCGCCATTCGAATCGAGCGAGGTCAGCTAGTCGATCAATTCCAAAAACTAATGAATCCAGGCCGACCGGTAAGCCAGTTTATTGAAGATTACACAGGTATCACTAATTCGATGCTGCAAGGGGCGGAGTCGAATACTGAAGTCATGCGCCAATTTTCTGATTTTGTCGGAGATGCGAATATGGTCGCACACAATGCTTCCTTCGATAAGCGTTTTCTCGACGCCGAATATGCAAGGATATCCAGATCATATAAGGGCGGATTCGCTTGCTCGCTCCTAGCAACTCGTAGAGTTTTTCAAAATGCGCCTAACCACAAACTTGCAACACTGGTTAAACATATCGAAATAGAGTCGGATGGCACGTTCCACCGAGCACTATACGATTCGTTAATGACGGCAAAGGTCTGGAATGCTATGTTGGCGACTATCCGCGATCAATTTGGTATTAAAAATATCCCTTTCTCTCTGATACAACAACTCAATAAGATGCCGAAAAAATCAGTTCATCAGTTTTTGACCAAAGCGAGCATCAATATCGGGGAAAAAACCGACGCCGCAAGTAAATAGCACGTCCTGTTGCCGAAAGATTATCAAGGTATATTGACTGTCATGGACACATTAGACGGAATACGAACAGTTATTGCGGTGGTTGAAACAGGTTCGTTTACCGCTGCCAGCGAACGGCTTGGAATATCAAAGGCTTTGGCGAGCAAATATGTCGGGGAAGTTGAACGCGAACTCGGAGTACGGCTATTCAATCGCTCAACGCGACGTCTTGCCCTAACGGAGGCCGGACGTCGTTACTACGACCGCGCCCTACCCTTACTCGAAGAATTCACTGAACTGGAAGATGACGTCACAGGAGAACAGTCAAACCCACAAGGACTCTTGCGTGTAAGTGTACCTGTCACGTTTGGCGAAATGACGCTATCGCCATTAATCCCTTCTTTTCTTGATCAGTACCCCGACATTCGTGTAGACCTCCATCTGAACGATAAAATGATAGATATGTTAGAGGACGGCATCGATGTCGTTATCCGGATCGGAGGAGTCGATGATTCGAGTCTTATCGCTCGCCAAATCAAGACCTTGCCACTCATTTTATGTGCGTCTCCGGAATATCTAAACAAAAATGGGCGCCCCATAGTTCCGCAGGATCTTTCTCATCACAAATGTATTATCGATAGTAACTTTAGAATTGGAAAACACTGGCCAATAATTTCTCCCGATGGCATTAGCGAATCGGTGGCGGTCAACTCAAGAATCGCAGCTAATAGTCCTCGAGCAGTTAAAGAAATTGCACTTGCCAATGGTGGAATTGGTATGATTCCCAGGTTTATAGTCGATGATGCACTAGCCGCCGGGTCTTTGCAGGAAGTACTTCCCGGCTATAGCACTCTCGAATTTGGCCTATTTGCCATTTATCCCCATCGCCGTTATTTATCGAAAAAAGTTCGTTGCTTTATTGATTTTCTAATAGCCCATTATTCGTAGTCTCAAATGTAAGCGCAGTTTTTGCCGTTGGACCGCTTTAGGTCAATAGAAAGACCCACATATTGGAGCCAGAAACTATCAAATTCGCAGAATTTCGGTAACAGAGAGGCCGACAAAATATGCCCTGGACACTTGTCTTACACTAGATGTAGAACAAAAGATTATCCTCATCTTATAAATGGAGAGTAACGCATTGAATATTTTTGTTACCGGTGGAACCGGTTTTCTGGGTGAACGACTGATTAGGTCACTCGTCGCAACGAGTAATCATACCGTTTTTGCATTAGCGCGAAGCGAAACAGCAGCATCCAAAATACTTAGCATAGGCGCTGTGCCAATACGAGCTAATCTCACCGATGCTAAAGCTCTACAACAGGGCCTTTCCGCCCAGTCAATAGAGATAGTGTTTCATCTCGCTGCTGAAATTGCCTCACAACGTAACAAATCCAAACTGCGAATAGCCAATGTCGATGGTACACAATACCTATTTGATGCAGTAAAAAACATCACGTCACTTAAGAAGTTCATTTTTGTCAGTACCGTGGTGACAGGCGAAGAAAATGGCACGTTATTAGAAGAACATAATCCACTGCATGTCGACACCGAATACGGCCGCTCTAAACAATGGGGCGAGAAAATGTTGTTAGAGGCATTTAAGCAGTCCAACTTTCCTGCCTTAGTCCTTCGTCCCTGCCATATATACGGTGCAGGCGGTTGGTTCGCCGATGTTGTCTCGCAGCTACGAAAGGGCCAAATGCGGATACCTGGCGACGGCAAAAACTGGTGGGATGTCGTTTATGTTGACGATGTAACGCAAGCTTTAATTGCGGTAATGGAAAAAGGTGATCCCGGGGAAATATTCCACGTTTGCGACGGTCACCCAGTAACAATGGCCGACTTTGTCGCAGAAACAGCGGCAAAAGGCGCAGTGAAAAACCCAGGTAGAGTCCCCCGTTGGCTGGCCAATATTGTGCTGGGGAGGGACACAGTAACCAGCGTGGTCCGTTCAGCTAAAACCTCAAATACGAAACTCAAAAACCTCGGGTGGCTGCCTAAATACCCCAACTATCATGCCGGGTTAACACGAACTTTTGCGGAGCTAAACCAACATTCAACCGACAAACAACTTTAGAATTGGACAAAAAACGTCCGGAAATAATTTTCTAAAAACCGACATTCAGGTCATCTTTTTCTCTTAACCTTTTCCACAGGTTATTTAGTAACGAAATGGGAAGTCA
>JBLHNZ010000357.1:0-4466 GCA_047623245.1 Oceanicoccus sp.
CGAAAATTGTTATTAATTGTCTGAAACCGGCGGTTTTTTCTGGTTGTAAATTAGGTGATTTTAAAGAGTGCCTGTCCAAAGACATTTTAGCCTAACCACAAAATTATTGATTAATGACTCCTGTAGGGAGTGTAAAGGCAAGCTATACATAAATCATCAATCAAATTTAGTCAAGAAGAAAGGCCTGAATCTCTAATTGTCCAAATCACAATTGTTATACCCAAAGTTCCTCCTGGAAAAAGGTTAAGATATAAATCGATACTGATCCTATCAATATGAAAACATCGGTATATAGCAAATTAAACTAGATAGATGCCTCTTCGACATCTTCTATAGGAAGGCTATTAGCTTCTTTCTCACCACAAGCAATCAAATTTATATCAACCCAATGCTTTTTTACAGTTAAAAATGAAAGTCTATTATTCAGAATATATGAACTGCTACCCTCTGCAGGAATTTCCCCATTCAACCAAAAAATCTTATTGTCACGTACTATTCCCCATATAACTTGCTCTTCGCAGGTCAATAATTTTGAGTAATATAAAGCCCATTTAACAATTCTATCAACTTCACCGACTTCCGATAAATTGCGGGACTTATACGACAAAGTAAAAATATCTGGACTGTCGTCGTATTTACGCATTACAACTTCATCAAAAGCCTTTTCAATAAACCCAGAAGTAGCCCGTCTCTGCATTTTTGCTGGCAGACCAGTCAAATATCGTAAATATGGGTCAAACCCCATAGTAACGGATTGCCAGGTACTCAATTGAATAAACCTCGAAAAAAATCCTTATCGATCTCGGAATACCGGTGCACGTTTATGAACAAATGCATTCATCCCTTCTTTTTGACCTTGCGTGGCGAAAGCAGCCTGGAACATCAGGCGCTCTTGGCGCAATCCATCACTGAGCGGCGTTTCTAGAGCCATGTTTACCGCTGCTTTTGCCATCTTCACTGCTGGGTTGTTATAACCCGCAATGGTATGCGCAGCCTCCAAAGTTGTTTGAAGCAGATCTTTTGCAGGAACAATACGAGCAACTATTCCGGCTTCTTTTGCTTCACGAGCATCGATGTTGCGACCCGTCAAAACAAGGTCCATTGCCAATGCCTTGCCAACTGATCGGGTTAAGCGTTGCGTACCGCCGATCCCTGGAAGAACACCTAGTTTAATTTCAGGTTGGCCAAATTGGGCGTCTTCTGATGCAATAATAAAATCACAAAGAAGCGCTAACTCACAACCACCACCAAGCGCATACCCAGCAACAGCCGCAATGATTGGCTTACTAATCGATTTCACTTCGTCCCATGGAGCAAGAAAGTCATCCATGTAAAACTCGGTAAAACTCTTTTCGGCCATTTCTTCAATGTCTGCACCCGCGGCAAAAGCACGCGGACTTCCTGTAATAACAATGGCTCCAATACTATTGTTGTCATCAAATGCTTTCAGAGCCGTAAGTGTTTCATTGGCAAGTTGGCGATTGAGCGCATTGAGGTATCTGGGTCGGTTAAGCGTAATAAGACCAACACTTTCACGCTGTTCAACAATGATCATTTGGTATTCAGCGATGACAGAGTTGCCTTTGGTCTGTGTGGCTGACTCAACTGGTTTCTTTTCGGATGTTTTAGTGGCCATGAATAATTTCCTTTAGGTCGTGCCTTGATTCACAAAGTACTTAAGGCAATGTTAATGTTTTAATTTAGGTTGGAAAATGTCTCTGCTTCGAAATCGTCAACAGATGAACTGCTATCACCCTCAAAACCAAAGTTGTCAGTAGTTGAGGATGAGCTATACGAGCGCTCTTTGGCTTTAAGTTCGCCAAGAATTTCTTCACGATGTTCACTTAGCCCTGGTGCTTTTAGAGGTTTGTTCACATCGATTTCTTCATGTCCAGTTAATTTAATTGGATTACCCGCTGTCTTGAAACTCTTACCATTTTTGCCTTGTACCTGAATAATCATGTCTCGGGCGAGTAATTGGGGATGGTCAAAAAGTTTGTCTATAGTATTGATAGGAGCGCATGGCACACCCGCCTCGTTGAGAGCATCAATCCAATACTGAATCGGCTGAGTTATGGTTATCGCCTCGATAGCCTTAACCATCGCGGGTCGATTTTGGCAGCGCAGGTCGTTCGACAGAAACAATGGATTCATCGCTAGTTGTGGTGAATCAAGTGCCTCTGCTGCAAGCATAAACAGTTGATCATTGCCCGCTGCAATTACAATTTTCCCATCTTTAGCGTTGAAGCTTTCAAACGGGGCTAGAGATGGGTGACTATCGCCAGTCCTGTTTGGCACTTTATCTTCAATGTCATACCTTGCTAGCGCTGTTTCCATCAGGGCGGCTTGACAATCAAGCATACCTATATCGACACGTGTACCCTGTGCGTCTTTATTCCGGCTATGGAGTGAGGAAAGAATTCCGATCACTCCAAATAGTGCTGCTCCGAGATCGCCGAAGCTTGTTCCGACACGAGCCGGTTCGCCGTCAGGCCAACCGGTCAAACTCATGATCCCACCCATGGCCTGAACCACCATGTCATAACCGGGGAATTCTTTGTAAGGCCCTGAGTGGCCAAATCCGGATATCGAGGTGTAGATAATATGAGGGTGCGTTTTCTTTAGCCGCTCTGAACCGTAACCAAGGCGATCCATGACACCAGGGCGAAAGTTTTCCACTAAAACATCAGATTCGTCAAACAGTTGTTCTAGAAGCTCCCTATCACGCGGCGATTTGATATCGAGAACGATACTTTCTTTGTTCCTGTTAAAGCAAGTAAAGTAGGCAGACTCGCCTTCGACAAAGGGGCCGAAGTCACGGGTGTCATCACCCGTCCCTATTTTTTCTATCTTGATCACCCTGGCACCAAGGTCAGCCAGCACCATCGTACAATATGGACCCGCGAGTACTCTAGAAAAATCGAGAACTGTAATGCCTTCAAGAGGGCCTTTTTTCAATGGGATTTCATTCATTCCAGCCATTATTTTTTCCTATATCAGATCGATGCTGCTATCCAACGAGCTGCTTTTTCGGCAATCATCAGCGTCGGTGAATTTGTGTTGCCACTGGTAATTGTCGGCATAACTCCGGCGTCAACCACGCGGAGCGCCCGAATACCGTGTACTCGCAAGTGACTGTCGACGACTGATTCAGAATCATCGGCATGACCCATACGTGTCGTCCCAACGGGATGAAATATGGTTGTTCCGACATCACCCGCGACTTTAGTCAACTCTTCATCAGTGATGTGTTCTTGCCCCGGTTTTATCTCAATTGGCTTATATTGCATCATGGCCTTTTGACTCATGATATTCCGAGCAACACGAATAGAATCAGCGGCTACTTGTTTATCTTCGACCGTAGCCAAATAATTTGGAGAAATTGCAGGCCCCTGATGAGGATCAGCACTCTTTAATTTTACTGTTCCGCGACTTGTTGGATTGAGATTGCAGACACTAACCGTCATACCTGGCCAAGGGTGGAGCGGGTCTCCAAAAGCTTCGAGGCTCAAGGGTTGGACATGGAACTCTATATTGGAATGTTTCTGTTCAGGGTTTGATTTAGTGAACACACCTAGTTGAGAGGGGGCCATACTCATAGGGCCAGAGCGCTTGAATAAATATTCAAGACCAATAGAAGCTTTCCCCAAGAAAGTGGAAGCTCTTTCGTTAAGTGTCTTTACATTCTCAACCCGAAAAATAGTTCGTAATTGAAGATGATCCTGCAGGTTTTTGCCGACACCAACCAGATTATGCTGAACTTCGATACCATTAGCTTTGAGATCAATCGGGTCTCCAATGCCTGAGAGCTGCATTATATGCGGACTGTTAATAGCACCGGCTGATAGAATGGTTTCGATATTAGCCTCGACCATTTTCTTAACACCTTGAACTAGGACACTCACACCTTTGCAGGTAAGTTGACCATCAGAATCCTTTTTGAGCGTTAACTTTTCCACATGTGCGTGTGTCCATACCGTCAAGTTAGACCTGCTTTTGACCGGTCGAATAAATGCTTTCGATGAATTCCAACGCCAACCAGAACGTTGATTCACCTCAAAATAATCAGAACCTGTATTGTCACCTGTATTAAAGTCATCTGTTCTTGGGATACCAGACTGTTCTGCAGCAAGCGCAAATGAATCTAGTATCTCCCAGCTAAGACGCTGTTTCTCGATACGCCACTCCCCGCCACCTCGGTGTTGTTTATCAGCTGTCTCGCCCGATCCATCAAGACGATAATTGTCTTCATGCGCTTTAAAGTCCTCCAAGCAAGCAGACCATAACCAGTCATCATTACCTGTCAACTTAGCCCAATTATCATAGTCGCGAGCCTGTCCACGCATGTAGATCATACCGTTAATAGAGGAGCATCCGCCCAGAGTCTTTCCACGAGGGTAGAGCAAAGAGCGACCATTCAGACCTTGTTCTTTTTCAGTACGAAATCGCCAATCTGTGCGAGGGTT
>JBLHNZ010000358.1:0-4459 GCA_047623245.1 Oceanicoccus sp.
GCGGGCGAACATATTACAAAACCCGACAAGTCTGAACAAAGTTTTCGATGGTCGATGAATGAAGATGCGATGGCAACTGAAAAGCTTGCCGAGGGAATACGTAATTTCACCATTGACCAGATAAAGCTGGAAAATTTACTATTATCATCCAATCGATAACCGATCAAGACGATAGGAAACGACTGTGTTAGCAAAAATCAAGTTATTCTTTTCTCAAGAACTGTCGCTGAGCGATAAAAAAAATGCGAATGACGAAGAGCAAGAAAGCGCATTACAATTAGCGGCCGCAGCTTTATTGATCGAATTAAGTCGCGCCGACTATCAACAAGATAGAAGCGAACAAATTTCTATAGAAAATGCCCTGCAGGAATGCTTTAAACTAGAACCCGCCCAACTCGAACAACTCATTTCCCTGGCAGAAGAAGAAAATAAAGACGCCACCTCACTTTATCAGTTCACGAGTTTGATAAAAGACAACTACTCCTCCGAGCAGCGTTTTAAATTAGTGAAAATGTTATGGCAGGTTGCACTAGCAGACGGTGAAATCAGTAAATATGAGGATCATTTAATCAGGAAGGTAGCAGATTTGATTTACCTGTCGCACAGCCAGTTTATCAAAGCGAAATTGGACGTCATCGGATAAAAGCAAACAGAAATACCATTTTTATTTCAATTACGTCACAGCTTCCAGAGTGGCGACCAGATCGGAGAATTCATTTCTGTTCTTTTCGTTCATATCCATTAAAACGCGATGCGCCTCGATAATTTTCGCTCGCACACATTGCTCGTCTGCACAGACTACAGGTAATTCACCGAGGCTATGCGCGGTATGAATGGTGACTGTATTACTGGCATGAATCGCGAAAACCCTGTCAAACCCCATACTATTGAGTAATCGCGTGATATTAGGGTTCGGGGAGATGATCATCGGCACTAATTGATAAAACTCTTTTGATTGATTAGCTAATTTTGCTAATAATCCCAGCGATGTGCTGTCGATACCTTCGGCCTCTGACAAGTCAATAACAACACCCACAAAACCCGGTGTGGCAAACATTCGCACAAAAAATTCATCGATAGTGGTACACAGTGTTAAGCGCACATCACCTACCAACTTGATAACGAACGTACCTTCATGCTGTGCTACGAGTATTCGACCGGATTGCATCAATCCACACCTTTTAAACCGTATAAGTCTTGTTTGTGAAAACTTCAAATTGAAATTAAAACGTCAATTTCAACTAAGTCACATTTATTGCCTGCAACGATTAGCGCGTGACAATTGGCTGCAACAAAGTAGTACAATCACCCACTAAAATAAAGTGAATATTATGCAATAAAAGCACAGCTATCGATTCTCACTCTTCGTTAGACAAGTATTCTTCGTAATCATCAAAATAGCAATGTCATCGGGTGCATCTACCATCTTCTGCAGACCTAAGGCATTCGTCACTTCATCTATCGATGAATAACCTGGGGACAATTGCTTTAATAGAAATTCTTCCTGCGCCAAAACGCCTTCCGCCGGTAAAACTTCCAATATACCATCGGTGAACAGCATAAGCACAAAGCTTTCCGGCAAAGAAACGGTAGCCTCTGAATAGTCTGCCGTCGAAAATAAACCAACGGGCATACCCTGCGTTTCTAAATACTTGCTGTCGCCATTTGCTACGAGAATAGGCAATGGAAGATGCCCAGCTACGCTATAGTTGAGAGCATTACTCTTTAAGTCTAGAACACCTACACACAATGTTGCGTGTTTCCCAATTTCGGTATCTAACAACTCACGATTAGCCACTTGTAACATTTTTGCGGGTGACAATATTGTATCGTCGGACAAGTGGTGATAATCGCTTCGCTTACGGGCGAATAAATTCTTTAGTAAAACAGTCACGAAAGCCGATGACGCACCATGCCCTGAAACATCCGCTATAAAAAAAGTGACATGATCGTCGCCCACCATAAAATAATCGACAAAATCTCCACTTAAATAGAGCGATGGAACCACTTGATGATTAAATTCATAATTCTCAAATTGCTTAGGAGCATCGGGTAGCATCTTGAATTGCACCTGGCGACCCGCCTGCTGGTCTTGCTCTAATAGCTGCAAACTTTCCTTCAAGCCCAGATTAACTTCTTCGAGTTGTCTGCGGTAGGTTTTATTCTGCCTCAGTAATCTGCCCTGCTCTAAACATTTTGACACTGCATGCTCTAGAACCTCCATGTCACTGATCGGTTTCATTAGGTAATCACTTGCGCCGTAACGAAGAGCCTCTACGACGTCGTTCATAACGCCATCGGCCGATATAACAATAATGGGGGTATCTGAAGGGTGGGAACTAAGTTCTTGCAATAAGCCTAAACCGTCTACTTCCGGTATTTTAAGATCTAAGAGTACGACATCGGGACTATGCTCATCGATGCTTACAGCACCAGACTCTGTCCCTGCAACCGCTATTACAGAATATCCAGCGTTAGTCAGGTAATTGGCAATGTTTTCTCGACTACTGTTCTGATGATCAATAACGAGTAAACGATGGACGTCTGGAGACATGATTAACCCTGATAGACAATGCGCGCGTGCCTTAAATAGCCGTATGATAAAGATATATGGCGCGCCACATTACTCCGATAACACAAGTACTGCAAGTGAGAATATTATCAGGCTAGACATGCGGACTGGTTCGTATTATTTTCGCAACAACAACTAAATTTTGCGACATAGTTTGACTGTAGAAAGCTACCATACTATAAAGGGCATAGGCCAAATACTAACAGAACTTCTTTTTAGTAAATTTTAATAAACAGACGGCGTGAACAAGGTGGAATCCAGCTATGTTGATAGAAAAAAATTTTGCCGAGAAGCGTGATTTTATTCGGATGCAAATTAATTCGCCCGCAATTCTCAACCGAGATGGGGTCGAGTATAAGGGCATCTGTAAGGATCTTAGTAGCACCGGAATGCTAATTGAGATAAATCACGATTTTGCTGTAGGCATTGAATTGAAAGTTTCATTTGCTCGTCAAAGTGAAGCTCAACCCGCTTTCAGCGCTATTACAGATGTATTACGATCGGATATTGTCAATGATGAATCGAATCCTGAAATGAAGACTTATATACTCGGTCTATCTATCAAGCAAATAATTTAGGTTCCACCAGAGTTCTCGCTAGCTTTATCCGATCCAATGACCGTATCAGAAAAAGCTGGCGAGTAAGAGAAATGGGGGGCTGCATTTAGTTCTTCTTAGTGCCTTATTCTTGGCTGACATCCCAATCTTCGAATACTTCATCGCCAAAGCCCTCCGCAACAACGACTCCGTCGAGCACGAGAAACTCTCGGTATTGGACATAAGCGTCGCGCAGAAAAGTGTAACGATCACCTGTTATAAGTCCTTCGGCACTGAACAGACCCGCTCTTTTGTCAACGATGCTTCCCGCCCACAACTGATTTCTAGTAGGTATATGTTCAATATGCCCAACAATATCCGTTTGCATGTCTCCGAAGGCCCCAAAACCGCTACGCACCGTATACGGGCCAAATAATGGAACCATTAAATACGGACCAGACGGCATGCCCCAATAACCCAAGGTTTGGCCGAAATCTTCGCTATGCTTCTCCAAGCCTATACCGGTTGCGACATCAAAAATACCAATGATCCCCAGTGTGCTGTTAACAACTAATCGGCCGGTATCGGACACTGCTTGGGAAAACTTACCTTGTAATACATCATTAACAATTGTGGTGATTTCCAGAACATTCGATAGCATGTTGTTAAAGCCCTGCTGAAATATTTCTGGCGTATAATTTTGATAGCCTCTAGCAACAGGCGCAAGCAAACTTTGGTCAGCGACGTCATTGAAAGATAGAATCTTTCGATTTAGCGATTCTATCGGATCGGGCTCTTTAATTTTTTTAAGAGTTTCCTCAAAAGGAATGTAACGCTCAGAAAATTTCTTCCAAGTTTTCCAAAACGTATTTTCAGCTCCCATTGCCTCGTCGCTGTCTTTCGCGACCGCAGCTGACGATATGAGAAAAAACCCTACTAAAAACCCGGCTAACAACTTGAATCCCCGTATATCCATGGAGAATATTCCCATCATCTACAGCAACAACTGTAGTTATTAATTTTGATACGACGAAACATCGCCGCTGTAATTTTCCATAACAAATCTGGCACACGATAATCGAAAATCAGAGAAATTTCCAGACTGTTTTCGTCGAAGGCCTCATATTGACAAATCAAAATGATGCAAATGGCGATCGACTCCCCTATTTTTATCGTAGCCTAGGGTTATTGACGTAACAACAGTACGTTTTCTTTCTTGCCGTCTTCATCAGATTATGTATTTTTTAGCCAATCCAAAAGAATTGGAAAGTGGTCGTTGTTACCGTCGACATGGCCAACCATCTCCAAATGAGTGTAATCCCTTAAGTTACCATCACGCCGACTCAGAATC
>JBLHNZ010000359.1:0-4444 GCA_047623245.1 Oceanicoccus sp.
AATACCGACACCGCCGCCGAAACAGGACCATTAGTATGGGACGAAGCAGCACTTCAGGCTCGCATACGCAACAGGCAAGACAGAGTTACCAAAGTCATTCAACTATTCCTTGCGGATATGCCAGAACGGGTCGGTGAATTCGAGTAACACATCAATAACAAAGACTCTGCCGCTGCCATCAACGCAGCCCATACGATTAAAGGCGTAGCGGCCAACTCGGTGGCTTGGAGTTACACCCCTTGTGCGCCGATCTGGAAGCAATGGCCCGAAAAAGTCAAAACGATGAGTTGTTTGATGCTTGGCCCGCCTTTAGTCAGAGTTACACTAGATCGTGTCAAGGTCTCAAAGCAGCGTTTTGAAACTACGAGACGCTCTTAGTATCGAGTAGTTCGGTTATAGCAGAAACAGAGATGGTGTTAATTATGCTTTGGCACTGGGGCGACTGCCTACTTGATCGCGCCACCGAGCAAGATGAACAAGCGTATCGCTAGGCTTTAAGCTCACCATTTGCTCTGCAAAGTCGATAATACACATTGTCGTAATATCTGCAACACTGTAGTTTTCTCCCGCAATCATTGATCTGTCAGCCAGTTCATCGTTGAGTCGAACATAGTAGTTATTGACGAACGTATCACTTTGATTCTTCGCTTCGGGTATTTGTGTGAATCTCCCCTTCGCCATCTGCGCAACGATAGGACCATTAACCCAAGACGAGCTCACATTACGACCCAAAGCCAATTCGATACGTCGCAAATGCATGTCTATACTGGCAATTTCTTTTGGCGTTTCACCAAACAAAGAAGGCGTGGCATTAAGCGCTTCAAAATACCGACAAATTGAGATCGATTCAGATATATAGCTACCATCATCGAGTTCTAACATTGGAATTTGACCGTTCATATTCTTCGCCATAAATTCGAACGATTTGTGTTCGCCTGCTTGTAGGTCAACCAATACGCGCCCAACTTCAATATTTTTTTCTGCAAGAAAAACATTAACTCTTCTTGGGTTCGGCGCTGTTGCATGGGTATATAGTTTCAAAACTTTATCCTATCGTTAGAGTTCTTACTTATTGTGGTGCAAAGAAGTAGCGTCGAATCCTCCGTCATGAAAAAATATTGACGGAAGATGCCCGCCCTAAAACACGATGATTAAAATACACTTGCAAGCGTTTCTCTACTTCGTTTGATTGCGTCAATGTGAGATTCAGGATCGGGCAATCCTTGATTCATGGTCACCAGGGCAATATGATTCACGCCAAGATCTTCAAGAGCCCTTATCTCATCGATACTTATGGTGGCGGGAACGATACATTCAATTCCTATACTGAGAGGATCTCGACCTGCTATTTTCGCTCGCTCATACATTTGCTGAATTTGACCTCCCAATGCCTTTGTTGCAAACGGAAACCAGCCATCAGCCAATCTGGCGACCCGATCGATCACTTGAGGGGCCATGCCACCCAACCATATAGGGATATTTTTTTTGACCGGCAACGGATTCAAACCCGCATCGGTTACTGTGTGCCATTTACCCTTATAACTAATAGCATCTTCTTTCCATAACCGACGCAACAGATCAATCTGCTCTTCAGAACGAATACCACGATTGGTAAAATTAGCGTCGAGCGCTTCGTATTCCACAGGATTCCAACCTGTTCCGACACCAAGCCGCAACCGCCCCTTCGACATCACGTCAACACAGGCCGCTTGTTTTGCAACTAAACTGGTTTGGCGCTGCGGTAAGATAATAACTGCGGTTACCAATTCAATCGCTGTTGTTAACCCCGCAAGGTACGCAAAAAGTACCAGAGGCTCTTGGAACATACTTTGCGTGGTGTAGGGCCCCTGCCAATCCGGGCGGCTTGCTGTATTCGCCCCAAGTACATGATCATATGCCAAAAGATGATCGTATCCGCACGCCTCAGCAGTAACCGCAAATTTCGCAATCATATCGGGATTAGAACCAATTTCGGTTTGAGGAAAAACAACCCCAATTTTCATACTGTATGCTCTTTTTGATGTTCTCGGTTCCACAATTTTATGAGCTCTCGGGTCTCTTCACCTTCTTCCCTTGAGGTCGTAAATTCCGAAGCGGCAAAATCAGTCACTCCGGCAGCAACCAGCTCTTCTAATAAATCTCTGACCTTGGATTCGCTACCGACCAACGCGAGATCACCGGGTTCAGAGACACCTTCGCGTTCAAACATCGCTTTGTAAGAAGGCAATTGACCATACATTTTTAGGGTTTTGGAAATACGTCCTCGCACCGCCTCTTCATTATTCGTGACGCATACCGGTAATGTCGCGATAATCCGAGGAGCTGCACGATTAGCATTAGTCGCAGCCTCCGTTATACGCGGTTTAATATGCTCACGTATGGTCCTTGGTCCTACCCATGCGAGCGTAGTACCATCTGCTAACGTTCCAGCAACCTTGAGCGCTTGCGGCCCTAGCGCAGCTACAATAACAGGCGTCGAACGCTCAGGCTTAAAAAAAGTGTCGGCTTCACAGGAAATCATCTCACCCTTAAACGAAACTTTACCTTCATTGATAAGCGGGACAAGCACCGATAAGTATTCTTTCAAATGCCTAATCGGACGATCGAAGGGAATGCCCAACTGTGCCATCATCGTCTCGTGGGAGAGTCCTATCCCCAGTGTAAATCGATGCCCGATGGCGTTCAATAAAGTATGGACTTGTCCAGCCAAAACCATTGGGTGACGAGGAAAGGTCGGGATAATGGCTGTTCCCAGCTCGATTTCCGGCACTTGCAGGCCGACAACGGTAAGCACTGTCATCGCGTCAAGACCTCCTGTCGGGTGTTCGGCCAGCCAATAACTTGAAAACCCATCGTCTGCAGCGACTTTTGCATGGGCCGCTATTGCTTCAATTGACGCCGTTTGCACCAAGCCCGTTCCATTAATTCCTACACGCATAGCTATCTCCTCGGTTGTTAACTTCCCAAATGGTATGGTCCACCACGCTCTATCGCTCTTTTGTATGCCGCCCTACTCTGCATACGGCTAACATAGGCTTGCAGGTTTTTTCGATGATCGAATAAACCTCTCGAAGCAGCAGCCTCCAGTACAAAAGTGAGTTGAACATCGGCACCACTAAATGTATTTCCTACAAAAAATTGGTCATCACCCAGCTCAGCAGACATGAAATCTAAATTACTGTTTATCTCAGCCGAAATACGATCTGACAATGGCGCGCCAGCGTCACCCAAGGATCCCACGTAAAGCGCCAACAAAAGAGGTAACATCGCCGAGCCTTCTGCATAGTGCATCCAGAACACATATTGATTGTAGTCAGAGGAACTCTCTTGTGGGCGCAACGCCCCGGGTTTACTGACACGAGTGAGGTAATCGATAATCGCTCCAGATTCTGCAACGACTTGATCATCGTCGACAAGGACCGGAGATTTCCCCAGTGGATGTATTTCTTTTAACGACGCTGGGGCCTGACGTGTTTCAAGGTCGCGCTGATGTGGAATTATCTCGTAGGGTAATTCCAATTCTTCAAGTAACCACACAATTCTTTGTGATCGCGAATGATTAAGATGATGGACTTTAAGCATGGTGTTTTCCGAGTAGAGCTTTCTAAGAGTACCTCGCATGCTATCCATTTTTTTCTTCGGTTAGCTTCGTAGCGTATTCCATACAAAGAAAACCGGCTGTCAAAAATGTTCAAGCTGAAGTAAAACACCGGACAAATGTGACGGCACAGCTTTTCTCCACGAGTATTAGGCCAACATCTTATACTTGACTAATTAGTCAAGTCAAATATAAGTGCAACTGCGTGTGCTAAACGTTTTCTATGTATGAGTTTTTTCCTACCAAGTACACCCGAAACACGCGGCTCTATCGTAGTTAACTGTTTAGTATTATTATTAGCTCGTCCGTACTCTAATGCTCTTTCAAAGAAATTCAGACTAATATACGGCCCACAATCGAGTTTATTAGAGCTGACGAAGCAGACCGAATTACCCGTCAGCGCGTTCTGACGTCGCGCCTAATAATCTTAAAGTCCCGGGCCAAATGTCATCTAATAATGCCGGTTCGTTGCGAATTTTAGCGAGCGTCAATACACCCTCGTAGAAACTCAAAACTTGTCGAGCGCACTTGTTCGCATTATCAACGGTTATTTCCTTTCGTGTATAAGCATCAGCGATTGCCAATTCGAAATAATTTAACGTTTCTTGTAAAACCAGATTCACCCTGTCTGCCACTTCGGTATCTGTGGCACATAGCTCTGAGCCCAATGAAAAATCGGGACAACCAAGCACACGACCACCTTGCTGAAATAATTTCAACTGAGTAGCATGCGCTTCATCAAAATACAGTTTTAAACGCCGCAAGGGCGAATTTACTGGCGAGAAAAGCTTATCCATCGCCACTTTTCTATGTTCCCAGCGCAATTCAATAGCCGCAACAGCAAGC